>VGIW01000068.1 GCA_016867715.1 Candidatus Eisenbacteria bacterium
GAAGAGGGGATTGCTCGTGTCGACCGTTCGTCTCCGGTCGTACCACAGCTTGCTCGTGAACCCGTTGACGTACTCCGTGTAGATCTCGGTGCGCCAGCGTTTCACATCCTTCTTCTCATAAACAAAGCGGCCTGACTCCCGATAGTCCACGGTGATCGTGATTGCACGTTTCGGCAAGAGATACCATGTGTTGACGCCAAACCCGACGAGATCTTGAGTGATATGGGCTCTGTAGTCGTCATTCCACTCACGACCCAACGCGAGTACGTGATCAGGACCGTAATAGTAGTAGGACGGGGCAACATTGTAGTAGCCCAGCGATGGAGTTCCAATGGTCAGCGCTCTGATTTCCGCCTTGAGAGCCGAGTTCCGTGGAAGAACCGCCGAAAACCGGTCGATCTTCCACTCCCCGAAGTGAAACCCGTCCTCATCGTACTGATCCGTCCCTACCTGCTTGGTGCTCGAGTACTCGAGGTATAGATCGGCGTTGCCGAGTGCATAGCGACCGTCGAAGGCCCATACTTCCGAGTAGTCAACATCGGTGGCTGGATCGCTAGTCCTTCTCGCATACGTCCCTCCGAAACGAACTCGATTGGTGAGCACAGGTCGCCACCGGACAATATGTGCATCGTCCGAGGAAGAAGGTGTGACGCCCCCCCCGACCCGGGACCGGCTGGAGAAGTCGCTCATGATGTAGGTGAAGACGTCCGCCCAATTCTCCGTCTTGAGGTTGAGGCGGAACCCCTGGGCGTTGTCAGAGTCCTTCACGATCTCAGGATCGACTACACGAATGAGATGGTTCTCCACCCAATACCGATTTTGCCGCGAGAAGAGATAGACCTCTGCGATCGATTTCTTGCCGCGGGGGAAAGTAACCGGCGTGTGGAAGCGCGCGTGGCTCTCCCGATACTGGAAGAGGGGCCTATCGTTCTCGTTCCCACCCGTGTACCAATCCGCTTCGAACTTCACGAAGGTCTCGACGCCTGTACGGGGCTGAGAGAAGATCCGGAACTGGCTCGCGGCGTACGTGTCGTTGTTGTTCGACTCGAAATCCCACGGGAAGAAGCGGTCCTGCTTTCGGATGTCGAGCTGGAGCTGGTACTCTCCCTCGATCACCGTCCCCGCGTCGGCCGAAAAGGACGCCGCTCCGAGAAGGAGCGCGAGCAAGAACGAGAGCGCGCCGGTACTCCTCATCGCTCTCTCCCGATCGGGACGGTGATCGACGCCGTGTACGAGACGCCGAGCGTCTTGTGCGTCGCGAACCCCGCGTCGAAGAACCAGGTCCCCGTGAGGACGCCGAACCCGCCCCAATACTCGTGATCGAAGAGCCCGCTCCGGAGGGCGAAGACATCGAAGAAAAGGACCTCGCCGCCGACCGCGGGGGAAAGATCCCCCCTTCGGTTCGTCGCGAAGCCCGCGGAGACGAGGGAGGCTTCGTTCCATAGATAAGTGATCGAACCCTCAACCTCCGCACTCATCCGCGTCCCTCCCCCTCCATCGACGAAGTCGAACCGCGGCTCCCCCACGTTCCGGACAATCGCGCCGATCCGAAGGTCGCCGTGCGGCCGCACGATCGCCCCGAGGTCCGCGGCGAGCTTCGTCTGCGAGCCGTAGTCGACTCTCTCCGAAGTCTCGAAGTCGCGAAAATCGGAGTACCCGACGCGAAAGATCTTCCCCGTGATCCCGATTCCGAGATCGCCGAGCACCGGAATCGAGGCCCGCCGGCCGGCGGAGAGGAAGAAGAGATCCTCGGAGACCACGTTTGCGAGCGATGTCCGGTGCCAGCCGACGCCCGCGGTCCCGACCGCGGGGGGAAGAGGAAGCGCGAAGGCGGCGAAGTTGGTCGAGAGATCCTCGACGACGTAGGGCCGGTTGTGCGCGAGAAGCACGGCCGCGCGCCTCTGCCAGGCGAGACCGGCCGGGTTCCAGTAGACCGCGGCCGGATCGTCCGCGAGCGCATGGAACGTCTTCGCCATCGCAACCGCCCGCGCGCCCGTCTCCAGCCGATCGAAGTACGCGTCTCCGTTCGAGGGAGCGAGGGACGCGAGAAGGAGCAGAGAGAGAGCGGCCTTCTTCATCATCGGACCACCGAGAACGCCTTCGTCGTCCGGAACACGCCCGGCTCCACGACGAAGCGGAGAAGATAGATGCCGCCGGGAACGACGCGCCCGCTCTCGTCGCGCCCGTCCCAATAATCCCGTTCCGGATCACCCGGCCACACCACCGATCGGAGATCGTACTCGTAGAGGAGCCGGACCCTTTGGCCGCGCATGTCGTAGATCTCGGCGGTCACATAGATGCCCCGGATGCGATCGAAGACGTCGGTCGAGTCCGGCTCTGGAGCGAGTGTGTATCGGAACCGCAAGAAGTCACCCGTTTCGGGCGAAACGACCGGGCGGAGCAGAGTCAGGGAGCTGAACGTGAAGTTCTTCTGCGGAAATGGGGGCGTGAAGGCGAACGTGCGACGGCCCGTGATGCCGGCGCCGATATCGGCCAGGCTGTCGGGAGGCAGCGTATCGACCACGCTCTCTTCCCAGACGAACACCTTCCGTCCATCGCCCGTGACGTAGGAAGTATCGTCGAGCGGAAGGATCGCGAAGTTGTCGATGGTCACTTGGTTCGAGGACTCGATCGTGTGTCCGCCGAGATTGTCGGGCGCCGAGTCGGGACCGCCCGTGCCGTCCGGCCCGGCCGTGAGAATCGCCACGACCCGAATCGACCGGACCTCGTCGAGCCCGCCCGGAAGAACGTAAACCGAATCGCGTTGGATCGGATCCCAGCGGCGCTCGAGCGTCTCCCCGTAGAAGACCGGCCAGGGGATCCGCACCTCCATCGATCGCCCCGTGTTCCCCTGGGCGAAGGTCGCAACCGTCTCGAGGAGGGAGATGTCGACCTGCGTCACCTGGTTTTCGCGCGCGAAGCGCCAGAGCTGCGGGGTCGGGTTTCCGTCCCACGTGGCCAGGAAGAGATCGGGATACAGGTTTCCCGCGAACACGAAGTTCCGGCGCCACGAGTTCAGCTCCGTCATCTTGTCGAGACCGCCGGGGCGGTAGTCGAAAAGGAGAATGATGTTGTTGTCCCAAGAGATCCCGTCGACCGCGACGTATAAATTGTCGTTGTCCCAAGTGATCTTGATCTGGTTGATGTCGTTATTGAAGCCCCATTTCGAGTCGTTGTCTCTCTCCTGGGCGACGACCTCGAGAATCCCGTCACCGTTCACATCGATGAGGGTGTCGACGAAGACGAATTCGTCCGCCTCGAAGTCGTTCGAGTAGCCGTCGATGGCGATGCGGTTCGAGAGATCCGCGCCCGTCGTCGCGAGGGCCGGAAGCACGAGCAGCGAGGAAAGGAAGAGCGTTGCGATGACTCTCCGCATGGGAACCAGAGGCCGCTCGGAAAGCGGCCGGTCCTTTCGGCAGGGAGGTTAGCAGCCGCCCGGATCGAGAGTCAAGGAACATCGCGGAGCTTGAGATACGGGACGGCGGACTCTATGATCGAGAAGGGCCTGTGCCCGAAACAAGGAGCGAACAATGCGACACCGATCCTTCTCACGGTACTTACCGTACTTCCTCGTTCTCCTCACAGGAGCCCTCGAGGCCCGCGCGGAGACCGCCGTTCTCTTCCGCTGCGACGCCGGCGGGCCCGAGCGGCGGGTCTTCGTCGCGGGCGAATGGAATCGGTGGGACCCTTCCGCCGACCCGATGCTCGACCCGGACGGAGACGGGATCTACGAGAAGACGATCGCGCTCCCGCCGGGTCGGTACGAATACAAGTTCATCGTGGACGGCGTATGGATCGAGGACCCGAACGCGAGCGAATCGGTTCCGAACCCGTACGGCTCGTCGAACTCGGTCGTGTACGCCGGGGCCGCTCCGGAGCCCGGCGTGGTTCGGATCGCCGCCCGCGGCGCGGAGACGCCGGCCGCGAAGATCCGCGATGTGCTCTTCTCGTTCCGGCTCGACCGAACCCCCCGGGCCGTCTTCCTCGCCGGAACCTTCAACGATTGGAAACCAGACGCCCAAGCGATGGACGGACCGGACGCCGAAGGGCGCTTCCGCGTCCGCCTCGCGCTCCCTCCCGGCGAGTATCAGTACAAGTTCGTCGCCGACGGCTCTTGGTATCACGACCCGGCGAACGAGAAGACGACTGACGACGGCTTCGGCGGCTTCAACTCGATCCTCGTCGTCGACGACCGCTTCCCTGCGATCCCGCTCCGCGCGGGGGACGGGAGCATCTGGGAAGGGACGCTCTCCCTCGCGCCGGAGCACGTGAGCGCGGTGCGCACGGAGGCGGAGCGCGTCGTCGTGACCGCGCGCGCCCATCAGGGGGACGTCACCGGAGCGGAGATCCTCTTCCGGCGGGGAGGCTCCGAGAGCCGGATCCCGATGCGCACGCTCGGAGGGGACGGCCGCTATGTCTACTTTCGCGGCGAGCTGGACGCGGGTCCCGGCATAGAGGGACGTCTCGGCATCGTTCTCGCCGACGGGGATTCCTCGCGCGTCGTGACGCGCTCCGGGCTCGCCCGGGAAGCGAGCGACGCGCAGCTTCTCGAGATCAACGCGATCGGAACCCCCCTCTTCTCCGTCCCCGACTGGGTGGTCGACGGCGTCTTCTATCAGATCTTTCCGGAGCGTTTCCACAACGGGAACAAGAAGAACGACCCCGATTTCCGCGAGCCGTACTACGCGGGGAAGACGACCCTCCCCGAAGGGGGGAAGACGAACGGCGAGCACTATCACCTCGTGAAGGATTGGTACGACATCTCCGGACTGTCCAAGAGCCCCTACCGGACCGACGGCCGCCCCGACTACTTCTCGTTCTACGGGGGAGACCTCGAGGGGGTGCTCGACAAACTCCCTTACTTGAAAGATCTGGGTGTCACCATTCTTTACTTCAACCCTCTCCACACGGGGAAATCGAACCACAAGTACGACGCGTGCCACTACCGCGAGGTGGATCCCCGTTTCGGAGGGAACAAGGCGTTCCGGAAGCTCGCCGACGCCGCTCACGAGGCGGGGATGCGGATCGTCGTCGACGGCGTCTTCAACCACACGGGGAACTGCCACTACGCGTTCGTCGACTGCGTGGAGAAGGGGAAGGATTCGCCCTATTGGTTCTGGTACGAGTGGAGGAAGTGGCCGCTCCCCGAGACCTTCGCGGAAGGAGAGAAGGCGAGCGACTACTACGACTGCTGGTGGGGACACGGCGATCTTCCCAACCTGAACCTCGATCTCTCGCGGCCGAACGCCACCGAACAGGCGGCGACGCGGATCTCCGAGGCGATGCCGAACGAGCCTGTTCTCGAGGAGATTCGCGCGGCGGTCCGCTTCTGGCTGGAGGAGATGAACGCCGACGGTTTCCGGCTCGACGTCGCGAATGAAGTGCCGGCTTGGGTCTGGAGGATCTTCCGCGAGGAAGTCCGGCGAGTGAAGCCGGACGGCTACGTGATCGCCGAGCTCTGGGGGAACGCTGCGGCCGATCTCTCGCCGCTCCGTTTCGACGCCACGATGAACTACCGCTACTTCCGGGAACCCTGCCTCGCCTTCTTCGCCCGGGGCACCCTCGATGCGTCGGTCTTCGATCGACAACTCGCCGGCGGACGGTTCGGCTATCCGCTCCCCTCCGTTCTCGGCGCGATGAACCTCCTCGGCTCGCACGACACGGAGCGCTTTCTCACGCTCGCCGGAGGCGACACGCGGCGCCTTCTTCTCGCGTCCCTCTTCGCGGCCACCTACGTCGGCGTCCCTCACGTTTACTACGGAGACGAGATCGGTATGGAAGGCGGACACGACCCCGACTGCCGCCGCCCGTTCGAGTGGAAGACGCTCGAGACCCCGCGCGGCGCGGCGATCCGCGAGCGCATGCGCGACTACCTCGCGATCCGGCGGGATCACCCCGCGCTTCGGCGCGGGGAGTTCCGCACGCTTCTCGCCGAGGGGAAGGTCTACGCATACGCGCGGTGGACCGATGAGGAGAGGCTCGCGGTCTTCCTGAACGCGGGCGGCGCGCCCGTGACGGTGATCGTCGAACCCGATGCTCTTCCCTTCGAGGCAGGGGCGGCGTTCGATCTCTTCGCGGGGCGCGAGGCGGCGTTCGAGGAGGGCGTCCTTCGGCTCCCGCTCGAACCGTTCTCCGGAACGATCCTCCGGTTTCCGAAAGCCGAGGGCGAGCCCGCGCCGGTTGATCCGCAGACGCAATAATGTTACAATTCTCGAGAGATTCGGGAGATACGGCCTCTCTTTGCCGCCCGCGGGCGAGGCGCCCGTCTCCCGCTTGCCGCTCCCCGAACGTTCGTCCGACAAGGAGAAAGCTCATGCGTCTCGCGCACGCCGTCGCGTACTGTCTTCTGGCCGTCTCTCTCGCGATCCCCCTTCCTCTTTCAGCAGCCCCTTCCTCCCCCGCTCCCGCGCCGGGGATCGACGCCGCGGGCGATCCGACCGCCTACCGTCCCGAGCACGCGAAGGCGCTCGCGCCCGTTTACGACACGGCCCGACCCGGGGCGCGCGCGGCCGACCTCATGGCCTTCTACTACGACCAGAACGTCGACCGTCTCGCGTTCCGCGTTCAGCTCTTCGACATCGGATCGTCCGACGAAACCGCCAACCACATGAACGATTCGCACACGAAGATTTACATCGCCCTCGACTACATGGACGGAGGGGCGCGCGCGCTTCCCGACGGGATTCGCGGCGAGGCGCCCGTCCTTTGGGACCGCGTGCTTCGCATCGAATACGATGAAGGCGGCGCGCTCCGAGGAACCTTGCTCGACCCCTCGTTCGGCGAGGGAGAAACGGACCGCGTACGGCGCGTTCACGTTTCGCTCCGGCACGACATGGTTGAGGGTTCGATCGATCTTCCCGGCGGTTTCGAGGAGGCGGCGATCCGCGCCGCGGGGAAGATCGGCGCGACATACGAGAAGATCGCGGAGGCGGCCGCCGCGGGCGATCGGACACCGGTTCGCTTCTACGTCTTCACCGCGCAAGGGGACGAGCTTCTCGACGCGATCGAGGCGGACAACGCCTCGCGCCCGGGCGATCGCAACGTCGCCTTCATGGTGCACGGCAATCAGGGACTCACCTGGACATCGGTGTTCTACGGGGAGCGCGCCGAAAACGCGTCCTATCCGGGCGATCCGAACAACCCGGACGACGGATTCGACGAGATCCTCGATTGCCACCGCTACTACAACATCCCGCTGAACATCCACCTTGCCGGACAGCTTCAGACGAGCGCCGAGTGGCACAACCCCGAGTTCAACGACTCGATCGCTTCGGCGGTCGCCCAGGGATGGGGAGACATCATCACATCCGCCTATGCCCAGCACATGATGCCCTTCGTGCACAACAACATGAACGATTGGGCGGTGCACATCGAGAAAGTGATGTCCGACTGGCGCTACGGGGACACGGCGGTCGTCGCGTGGGTCCCCGAGCGCGTGTGGCTTGAGAACCCGGACAACGACGGAAACGGGATCACCGCGAGCGGCGGCGTCGTCGACAATACGCTCCTCGACAACTGGATGAACCACGGCGTGCGCGCGGTGCTCCTCGACGACTACATCCATCTCGACTACTACAACAACTGGGCGAACGACCGCCACGTCTATGTCCATTCCAACGGCCTCAAGTTCATCCCGATGGACGGCGACTTCGTCGGCGCGATGGACAACGACTGGGGAAGCGCGTGGAACATGATCTTGAACCTCTCCCCCGACGAGATCCTCGTCTACGGGAACGACTGGGAGATCCCGGCGGAAGTGAGCCAGGGCGCGTGGAACCAGTACGCGCTGAACAACTGGATCAACGTGATCCGCCAGTGCCGGCTGAACAGCGGGACGGTCGCCGTCTGGAAGCTCTCCGACGTCATCCACCACGGTCCGTTCATCTCCGGAATCTCGAACCCGACGATCCAAAACGGAACCTACGGACTTCTCGGGGGCAAGTGGGGATACGGGGGGGGCAACAACTCGTGGTACATCCACTGGGCGGGATACAACGATCCGGCGCACGTGTGGGATTTCCACACGCCGACTTGGAACTACGGGACCATCTGGAACAACGCGTACAACACGATCATGGCGAGCCCCTCGAACGACCTCTCCGAGACCGCGTGGTACGTGATGATGACCAACCTACACGAGACCGGCTGGCACGACGGAAGCGAGATCAGCGGCTGGATCTACCGCTACTCGAACAAGATCAAGAACGCGAACGTCTATGCCGAGGCGGCGCGCTGGGCGAACGGCGACTATGCGAGCGCGACCGGCGCCTACCTCTCGGACATCGATCAGGACGGACAGATCGAGGGGGTCATCCACAACGACAAGCTCTTCGCGGTGATCGAGCCGATCGGAGGGCGCGTCGTCCATCTCTTCGCCCAGGAGACGAGCGATGAGTACTCGGTCATCGGGAACTGCAACGTGTACTGGACGGATACCGAAGGGGATTACAACGAGGGGAACCACGTCGGCGGTCTCTCGGACGTCAGCGTTGCGGGCCTCGACCGCGAGCACGATCTCTACACGATCTCGGTGGTCTCCGGCTCGGGGAACAAGGTCGCGCTCGACATCGCGCACCCGAACGTGACCAAGCGGCTGAACCTCGAGCTTGGCAAGAAGTACCTCGACGTCGTGTACGACGCCGCGGGGCAAGACGTCTATGTGAAGAGCGGCTTCTCCCCTGATCTCCTCGATCTCATCTGGAACGCGCGTTCCGACCGCGTGTGGTCGGCGTCGCCGGTCTCGGGCGCCTACTTCGGCCAGCGGAACCCGAACTCGGGTGCGACCGCGGCAATCGTCGTCGGCAACGGCGGCGCGCGCCACAACCTGCAGTACAACTCGACGCTCATGGGCGTGGAGGAGCTCTTCGGAAGCGGCCAGTTCGAGATGTACCTCTTCGCGGGCGAAACGGCGGCGCCCGACGGCCAGGGGAACATCGCCGAGCTGCAGACATTGGCGAGCGCGCTCTCCGACACGCTGAAGCCGCGCGCCGTCTCCGCGACCTACTTCCCGACGCCGAACCGCATCTCGATTCTCTTCAACGAGAAGGTGAAGTACGACCAGGTGGTCGTAACCGGCTTCAAGGTGGACGACGACAACGACGGCATCGCGGACGTCACCTTCACCTCCGGTTGCGCGGTCGTCACGACGAGCAACAGCGTACGGATCGACGTCGCCCTCGACGGCGCGACCGCCTCCGCCATCGAGAGCCTGAATCCGAACACGCTCGAGCTCATGATGAACGCGAACACGGTAAGAGATGTCGCCGGGAACGGGAACCGCGCGCTCGACAACACGCACG
The DNA here is from genome assembly GCA_016867715.1 of Candidatus Eisenbacteria bacterium. NCBI lineage: Bacteria > Candidatus Eiseniibacteriota > Candidatus Eiseniibacteriota bacterium. The sequence goes on from VGIW01000068.1 coordinate 9,300, forward strand.
ATGTGGCGATCGAGGTCGCTCCCGCCACGATGATCACGATCGACGGCTACTTCGATCCGAACGAGTGGACGAACGGCATGCGGATCGTGAGCGACTATTGGGACAGCGATTGGACGACGCCGAGCCCGGGCGACACGAACGACATCAACGCCCTCTACATGACTTGGGACAGCACGTATCTCTATCTCGGCATTCTCGGCATCGTGCACAACAACTCGTGGCTCCTCTATCTCGACACCGATCCGGGCGGGCCGAACGGCGAGTCGGATCTCGATTCGATCGACCGCTGGGAGCGGGGCGCGCAGCTTCCGTTCCTTGCCGACTTCCAGTACGGCTGCTATCAGCATCAAGGCGGATACGATTCGGACAGCTTCTGGAAGATCACGAGCAAGACCACCGCACAGGACTTCAGCGGGTCGATCCTCTCCGAATTCGACTCGCAGCACTTCTATCAGACAAACGGCGGAAGCGAGATGGCGATCCCCTGGGACGTGCTCTACGGTCTTGGGGGAGGGAACGTACCCCCTGGCGCGTCGGTCCGCCTCGTCGCGTCGATCTGTTGGGACCCGGAACCGAACGGGGAGCTCGGCGGCGATCAAGCGCCCGACAACATTGCAGCGACGCCGCCTATTCTCGACAATTTCGTCACGGTACGGGTGGACTGCGACGACGACGGAAAGCCGGACGCGAACAACGAACCGGTGGGAGTGGACGGCGCGGACGTGCCGGCGGCGAAGCTCGCGCTTCTCGGGAACGTCCCGAACCCGTTCAACCCGGCGACCGAGATTCGCTTCATCGTTCCGGGCGCCGCGGGGACCTCGGCGCGCGTGCGCCTCGCGATCTTCGATCTCGCGGGGCGCCGCGTCGCCACTCTCGCGGACGGCGCCCTCCCGTCCGGATACCGGACGGCGGCGTGGAACGGGACCGCCGACGATGGGACCGCGGTCTCCTCGGGCATCTACTTCGCGCGGATCGAAGCGAACGGCGAGACCGCGACGAGAAAGGTTCTCTTGATCCGATAAGGGTCTATATCCCAAGAGTCGCTACTAGGTCTGCGATCAGCCCAATGGACGGGCTTGCGGCGAGGCCCCGGCACCCCGCCGGGGCCTTCGTGCACGTAGACTCGTTTCCCCGGTGATCCGGTCCGGCCGCGACGGTGCGCCCCTGCTTCTCTTTTTCCCCTCGCGCTGCTTGCCGTTCCTGCCGGTCTTCGACGCGGATCTCTTCGAGAGAGCCGACAAGACGACGCGTGCGCTTCTCGGGCCGTGACGGAAGAGAAGGGAATCGGGCCAAGGCCTATTCCGATCCTTTTCTCATCGCCTTCGCTTCTTCGACGCGGCCTTCTTCCGATCGCGGCGATCGCGTTTCAGCCACTCGATCGCACCGGGGGTCTGCCGCCATGCGGGGAGCGCGTCGGGCGCGAAGACGATCGCCTCTTCCTCGCTCCCGAACGCATAGGAGTCGGGCTGGAGATCCGGGATCTCCCGCTTCCCCGTGAGAAATCTCGCCATGTGGGGGTTCTCTCTGCAGGCCGCCTCCCGAAGCGCGCGAGCACCCGGGCTGTCCCCCTCCCTGCGGAATGCCGACAGAGCCCGCGCGAAGGCCATCGGCGCCGACTCGTCAGCGGCGTGGTCGGTGAGGAGCTTCTCCGCGTCCGCATCCCTTCGCTGCTCGAGTAGAAGCGGAGCCAGAATCAAGCGGACCCCCTGGTTGTCTCCCGGGTTGAGACGGAGAAGCTCACCGTAGTGTTCGATCGCCTCGTTGAAGCAACCTCCCTCCCTCAAGCACTCGGCGACCCCGAAGCGCGCGCGCATGTAGGGACGGGTTTCGATGATCCCCCAAAAACGGCCCGCGTCTCTCACCATCGCGCGCTTCCCGATCGACCGCTCGCCCGCCTCCATTCCCTTTCGATAGAGATCGAGCTTTCGCTCCCGATCGGGCATCCGCTCCGCCAGGAGCACATAGGCATCCGCGCAGTCCTTGTCGATCGCGAGCGCTTGTCGCGCAAGCTTGATCTGCAAACGACCGTCCGCCTCGAGCGCGCGATAGAAGAGATCCTGGGCTTTCTCCTCTGGCGTGCTCGTTCGGAAGGACGGGGGCTCTCCCCCCGAGAGTTCCTTCCTGAGGATCTCGTTCAGCTCTTCGATCGAAGCGCCCTTCTTTCCTTCCAGGATCCGACCCGCGGCGCGCATCGTCTTTTCCATGAGGCGACGATCGGGGAATCCCCGAACCAAGGAGCGCGCATCCTCCAGGCGAGGATCGAGAAGCCAAGGAAGAGCGAGAGTCACCTCCGCACGGCCGTCAAAGGTCGTCACCTTCTTCCTCCAGCGCCCTCGGTCGAGATCATCCTCGGTCGTCTCGGCGAGCGCCAGGAGCAACCCCTCGAGAAACGCGAGCTGCGAGGAATCGGGTCGCCGGAAGGACATCCACTTCTCGCTGCAGTAGGCGCACGGGTAAGCGTCCGCGGATGCGATCGGCAATCGGTGTTCCTCCCAAAGATCCGCATCGGGGTAGGGGATCGACCAGATCGGGTCGAAATCGATGTGCCAAGAGTCCCGGGCGAGGGCGTACTGTCGCGGATCATCATCCGTCAAGAAAGCCTCGAACTCATCGAGCGAAGGATAGAACCCGAGCCCGCGCGCGATGCCGGCCGCGCCGAGGACCAGGAAGTGAGAGAGCCCCCGCTCGGGACAAGGGGATTCGACTCGGATCACGTCCTGATCCGTAAGATGATTCCAGGGAGCTGCGCGGAAGAACGCGGCCGCCGCCTCGGCGAATGCGCGCATTCGCTCCACCGTGACGCCGCGGGCCGCAAGAGACGTGCATACGCTCAGCGGACCGGACATCCGCACGCTCGCCTGATGAAGAAACTCATCAATCCGGTCGAGACGCTCGAGGATCGAGATTTCCACTCCGAGTCCTGAGAGAGCACCGCGCAGGTAGTCCGCGAGCGCGGGATCCCTCACCTCGAGTCGCCTCGGTCGGTACCCCGCGAGACCGCCTCTCGAAGCGGCCTTTGCGATCAACTCGATTGCGCGGACCGGCTCGATCTCTTCGGGCTTCATGAGCTCGCCGGCGAAGGCGAACCCGGTTTCCGCGCTCACCCATAGCGCCGCCCACGCACGGTAGGGGGACTCGGATTCCTCTGTGATCCATCCGGGTGTGCGAAAGATCCCTCCCTGCCAGACGTCGGTCGGGTGCGCTCTTGCCCTGGCAAGCCGTTCGATGGTGCTGTCGATGATCTTCGCCATTTTGCGCTCCGAGCTCCGGTTCAAGAACGTCCACGGAAGACGACCCGTCAGGACCAAGGAAATCGCATCCTCGGGTCGATCCGAACGCTCTCAGTCAGGATGCGTCCAGAATAGCAGGTCGGACACGAGAAGGGAACGAAATTCACCGATCGGATTCGACCCGCGCCCCCGAGGGGCTCGGCCGCCTATCGGTGTGCGGCGTCTTCCTGACGAGCATCGCCGGCGCGCGCGGTCACGAAACCACGATCGTCCCCGGCAGGATCGTGATCGCGTTCTCCCGCACCTCGATCAAATGAAGCTCCGGCCAGTCGAGAGACCCGGTCCCGTGGAAGCCGAAGAGATCCGACCCCTCGCGGATTCCGTCCGCGTTCGTGTCCTTCCATACGTCCAGGAAGTACTGCCCGGGCGGGATCGGTGTGAGGACGAAGTTGTGCACGCGAGCTCCGCTCTCAGGGATGAGCTCCGCGTACCACGGGTTGTTGTTCCACCATGCGGCTTCGCTCGTGTAGAGGCCGAGACGCGCGCCGGCGAGGTCGAAGGGGCCGGACGGATTGGCCAAGGAGACGGTCCCGCTGATTCCGGTCGGCCGGTCGACGACCACGACGACCACCGGGTGCGAGTCGACGCCCCCCTTCCCGTCGATCACCGAGACGAGGATCGAGTAGTTGCCCGGCGTGTTTGGCGCGACCCAGCGCGCCTCGAAGCCGCCGACGATGAGAATCCCGTGCGCCGCCTGATAGAGGTAGACGAGAGTGTCCCCGTCCGGATCGTGCGCGTAGACCGTGATCCGAAGAGTGTCCCCCTCGAGAATCGAATCGCTCGAGATGGCGACCGAGTCGATGACCGGCGAGCGGTTGTCGCCCGGACCGGCGGGCGGTCCATCGTCCCCGCACCCGGGAAGCCAAGCCGCGAGCGCGGAAAGGAGCACGATCGGAAGCGCCTCGCGGATTCGAACGGTGATCTCTTGCCTGTTCACGGCCGCGCTCCTCCGCCGAAACCGGCGGACCGATTTGAATCGGCCCCGACCCGACCCCTCCGTTCACCCGATCCGACGGATCAATCCGGCGTTCCGTTCACGCCCGCGCCGGCTACGCGCTCGGCTCAGTCGACGGGTTCTCGATCCCGAGCGCGGTCTCGAGCGCGGCGACCCTTTGTCGGAGCGTGGCGACCTCCCCTTCGAGCGCCCGGATGCGGTCTTCGGCCGCGCCGCCCGAGGGAGCCGGCTCGGGTGCTTCCTCGTCCGCTTCCTCGTCGAGCGCCTCCGGGCGTCCGGAAAGAAGATGCATGTACCGTCTTTCCTTGAAGCCTCTTCTCCGGGGAAGGAGCACGACCCACGGCTCTTCCCTCTCGGCGAGACCGCGAAGGATCTCGTGGACCTCGTCGAGACCGCCAAGCGGCGCCATGCGGCTCGCGCGGGTTCGGAGCTCGCCGGCGGTCTGCGCTCCGCGAAGCATGAGCTCCGCGAGGATCGCCGTCTCGGCAGCGGAGAGGCCGGTCTTCTCGGCGAGGGCGTGGCGGTACTTCTCCACGCGGCTCCCCGCTTCGTCCACGACGACCACCCAGCCCTTCCAGCGGAGGCCGTCCGCGACCGCGGCCACATCCGCGTGGAGCCAGGAGACGGCCGGATCCCGGTTCGACTTCTGGTTGCACGCGTTCACGAGGGCGTTCAAGGAAAGCGGATAGTACTCCGGAGTCGTTCGCTCCTTCTCGACGAGGCAACCGAGAACGCGCACTTCTTGAGCATTCAACAATTCACGCATTGTGTCTCTCCGCCGGCGCTTCTTGCTTGTCCGGCGCGGCCTTTCTCAATAGGGCGGCTCCTGCATCCCGTACGCGCCCCACTCCTCCTTCGACGGGCCGAAGAGCCCCGGCACCCTCGCCCCGGCCTGCCGGAGGAGAACCGTCATCTGGCCGCGATGGTGCATCTCATGGCTGAGGAGAGCGGCGAGCGTCTTGCCGCGCGGCCATGTCTCTCCGTACATGTCGTCCGTCTTCTCCAGCGCTCCGTCGCCCCAGCCGCGCGCGAGCGCATCGGCGAGCTCGCGGGAGATCGCACGGTACGCGGAGGCGATCTCCGCCGCCGAGGCGGGGGGAGGAGCGTGCGGGTCGACCGATGAAAGCGGAAGGCCGGTTCTCGCCATCATCTCCGGGACGGTCGTGACGAGATGCCAGGCGATCCGGCCGAGGGTGCGGTGGCCCTCCGCGACCGGTGGTCCCAACGCACGGTCGTCCATCGCGTCCAGGAGTCGCGAGGTGCCTTCGGAGAGGCTCCGGTAGGCATCGAGAAAGTCGTTGATGCGGCGAAACATGTGAACCTCCTTCCCAAGTCGGAAGCCGGGGTTCGGCGCGTCTAGGTTAGGGCATCGGCGCGTGGGGCTCAACCGGTTCCTGCCCGGAGCGGGCATGCCTTGCGAGTGGCGCGACGGACCGATCGATCGTACCTCTTGGGCAGATAGACCGGAACGCGGGAGAGAGACGCGCGTGAACAGGATCGGGCTCGGAGCGTTGCTGGCGGCTCTTGTTCTTGCTCCCCTCTCTTGCCGATCGGGCGGGGGGATGCCGGAGGCGGGCGGCTCCGACAAGGGTGCGGTCCCCACGAAAGGAAGCGCGATGACGGAGAAGAGGAAGGCCGTGAGGAGCGAGGAGGAGTGGCGGGGGATTCTCACCCCCGAGCAGTACCGTGTGCTTCGCGAGAAGGGGACCGAGCGCCCGTTCAGCGGGCGATACTGGGACGCGACCGATCCTGGAACCTACGTGTGCGCGGGTTGCGGCCAGGCTCTCTTTCGGTCCGAAACGAAGTTCGACGCCGGCTGTGGGTGGCCGAGCTTCACCGCGCCCGCCGACCCGGCCGCGATCGATGAAGAAACCGACCGGAGCCACTTCATGGTGCGAACCGAGGTGCTGTGCAGCCGTTGCGGCGGGCATCTCGGGCATGTCTTCGACGACGGTCCCGCGCCGACCGGACTCCGCTACTGCATCAACTCCGCGGCGATCGAGCTCGAGCCGGACGACGCCGAGCCCGACTCGACGGAGTAGTTTCGGCCATCGAATCGTGCGACGCACAGGCCCTGGGCGGGCAGCAGCCAAAAAGGACGCATGGGATCTGGCGAGAACGGAAGAGTCCGGAGCCGAGGGGCGGGGCTCGCTTGCTCAAACATACCGCGCGTGAATTCGGTACCTGAATTCGGTACCTGATACCCCATTCCCTCCGTGACCCGCCGTGGTGGCGTTCTGAATGGCCGGACGGCGGGTCCTGTCGGCGGCTGTCCGCTCGATGCTCGCGAGTCGCCGAGCCTTGGTCGCTGCGCTTCTCGCGGACACCTGCCGCCGCCACCCGCCGTGGTTGCATCGTCGATCTAAAGGACAACCCTGACGGTGCGCGCTCTTGCTCGCTCGACGGGCCGACCTCCCCCTCGGGGCCTGATCGACGAGGCCGGGTACCCGCCCCCTCGACAACGGAGCCGAAGGCTCCCGCCCCTCGGGGGCGGGTGGCCGAGCGATCGGAGCCGAGAACGCGCGCCGCGCGTTCGGAGGCGTCCCCGAGGAGGAGGTCGGCCCGTTGAGCGAGCCTTCTCTCTTCTACCCCTTCACGCCGCCGAGGGTGAGCCCCGAGACGAGATAGCGGTTCAGCGCGAGGAAGAGCGCGAGGACCGGAATGCAGACCAGAAGCGCGCCCGCCGAGTAGTTCGCCCATTCCGTCTGGAAGGTCCCGGCGAGCGACTCGAGGCCGAGCGGAAGCGTATAGAGGCCGAGCGACTGGACGATGACGCGGGCCACCATGAACTCGGACCAGGCCGAGATGAAGCTGAAGAGCGCCGTGATCATCAGCGCGGGCGCCGAAAGCGGGAGCGTCACCCGCCGAAATGCTCCGACGCGGCTCGTCCCGTCCACCATCGCCGCCTCCTCGAGCTCGACCGGAATCGAATCGTAGTACCCCTTCATCGTCCAGACACAGAAGGGGAGCGCCGTCGCCACGTACGCGATCACGAGCCCGGGGAACGTGTCGACGAGCCCGAACCGGCGAAGAAGAACGAATAGCGGCAGGAGGAGCATCGTGGCCGGAAACATCTGCGCCGTGAGAAACGCGAGCATTCCGGCACCGCGCCCGGGAAACCGGAAGCGCGAGAAGGCGTAGCCGGCGGTGGAGGCGAGCGCGACCCCGAGAATCGTCACCGCGATCGACACGAGGATCGAGTTCCGCATCCAAAGGAGAAACGGCTTGTTGAAGAGGATGATCCGGTAGGCCTCCAGCGTCGCTCCCTCGGGGATGATGCTCAGCGACGTCGAGTAGAGGCGGTTCCCTGGTCGGAGAGAGATGCTAAAGACCTGAACGACCGGATAGATTGTGGCGAGCGTGACGAGAACGAGGACGAGATGCAGAACGATCGACCGGAGCCTCCGAACGCTCATGCCCCGGCCTCCTTTCCGCGCGACGCCCGGAGAAACGCGATCACGAACACGAGCAGAATAAAGAAGATCACCAGGGAGAAGGCGGCCGCGTAGCCGTAGCGATAGTAGTGAAACGCGGCCTTGTAGACATAGGTGACGAGAATGTGCGTCTTGTCCGCCGGCTCTCCCTGATTCGTCACGAGCCAGATCACGTTCAGGTTGTTGAAGGTCCAGATGGTGCCGAGAATCGCCGCCGGAACGAGGACCGGCTTGAGCAAGGGAAGCGTGATCTTCCGGAGCCGCGTACCCCACGACGCCCCGTCGATCGCCGCCGCCTCGTAAAGCTCTCTCGGGATCGATTGGAGGCCCCCAAGGGCGATCACCATCATGAACGGAAACCCGAGCCAGACGTTCGCGAGGATCGGCGCCGCGAACGCCCAGTTGGCGTTCGAGAGCCACGGCACCGGCGGCAGGTGAAGCCCGCGGAGCATCAGGTTGATCGCTCCGTACTCGTAGTTGAACATTCCCCGCCACGTGAGCGCGGTGATGTACTGCGGCATCGCCCACGGAAGGATGAGAAGCGCGCGGTAGATCGCGCGCCCGCGGATCTCCTGGTTGAGAAGAAGCGCGAGCCCGACCCCGAAGACGAGATGCGACACGACGTTCACCGTCGTCCAAACGACGGTTTTCAAGAGGACCGAGTAGATCGC
>VGIW01000069.1 GCA_016867715.1 Candidatus Eisenbacteria bacterium
CGGTCGAGGATCTTTCCCGGAATCGACAGCGACTCGTACACGAAATCGATCGACGTCATCTGATCGGCCGGGAACCATCGAAGGTGATAGTGAAAGACGAGCAGAAGCATGAGCGCGAACCAGAAGCTCGGCATCGAGTAGAAGAAGAACGTGAGCACGGTGGCCGCGTGGTCGGCGAGCGAGTACTGCTTCACCGCGGAGAGGACGCCGACGAACACGCCGAGCGCGAAGAGGATCGCCATCGACGCGAGCGAAAGGACGAGCGTGTTCGGGAGGGCGTCTCCGATCACCTCGGCGACTGGGCGTTTGTGGCCGAAGGAATAGCCGAAATCGCCGCGGAGGGTCCTGGAGAGCCATCGCGCGTACTGCACCGGAAGCGGGTCGTCGAGGCCGAGGTTCGCCCGCATCATCCGGAGGACCTCGGGGTCCGCGTCCGCGTTCCAGTAGATCGCCGTCGGGTCGCCGGGCGCGAGATGAAGGACGAAGAAGACGAGCGTCGAGATCCCGAGAACGATCGGCACAGCGGCGAGGAGCCGCCGGAGGAGATATCCGCTCATCGAGGGAGAGGAGCCGGCTTCGGGCAGGCGCTCGGCCGATCGTTGGGTCGCATCAATGCGAGCCTTCCTCTTCGGAGGCGCGTCCGGCGATCGGCGCGCGTTCTTCCGCCGGCGCCTCCTCCCCTTCCGCGCCAACCGGAAGGCCTTCCGTCTCGGGATTCTCCACCCACCACTCGTCCAGGTTGTAGGTCCAGGAGTACGTTTCCAGGCGGACGTTCTTGAAACGTCGATCGATCGCGTAGAGATCGTCAATATTGAATAGAAATGTATAGGGGGCGTCGGCGGCAATCAGGCGCTGCACCTGGCTCCACAGCGCCTTCGACTTCTCCTGGTCGAGCTCGAGCGACGCTTCGTCGATCAAGCGGTCCACCTCGGGGTTCGAGTAGCTCACCTGGTTGTACTTGTCGGCGATCGAGCGACTGTGCCAGATCGATGTGAGGTCGACCTTCACCCCTTGCCGCCATCCGTGGCAATCCGCCTCGAACTCCTTTCGGTTCGTCTGCTCGATGAAGACGGTGAACTCGAGGGTCTGCGGGCGGACGCGAACCCCGATGTTCGCGAGCATCTCCTGGACGATCACCACGATGTCCTTTCGCAGGTCGTTGTTCTCGTTCGTCTTTATCGTGAAATCGAAGGCCCGCCCGTCCTTGTCGAGCCATCCGTCCCCGTCGCGGTCTTCCCAGCCGGCCTCTGCGAGAAGCCTCTTCGCCTCCGAGGGATCGAACGGGATCGCGGGGACGTCCGGATCGTACGCCCAGAGGAAGGGGAGGATCGGCCCGTGGAGGACACGCCCGCAGCCGTGCAGAAGCGCCGAGACGATCTTCTCCCGGTCGATCGCCATCGTGAGGGCGCGCCGGACGTTGCGATCGCGGAAGAGCTCGTGCTCGTTCTGCCAGCCGAGGTAGTAGTACACGCGGCTCGGGACGCGGATCACCTCGAGACGCTGGACCGAGAGGAGCTCCTCGTAGGCGCTCGGCGGAACCTTCGGATAGAAATCGATCGTGCCGGTCTTGATCTGGGTGAGGAGGCTCGTCTCGTCCGGGACGATCTTGAAGACGACCCGGTCGAGGTGCGGCCTTCCGAGGAAGTAGTCCTCGTTCGCGAGGATCGTGATCGACTGCTGCGTTCTCCAGCCGCCGAAACGAAAAGGACCCGTTCCGACCGGACGCCGATTGAACGGATGGTTCCGCATCTCCTCGGGAGGCACGTTCTCGAGGATATGTTTCGGAAGGGGCCGCCCGACGTTGGCGTCGGTGAGCTGATACGGGTAGACCGCGTCGAAGTCGAAGCGCACGGTGAAGGAATCGAGCGCGACGACGCCGGTGATGTGGTCGAGCCACCGGATCGATCCGTACCCGATCTTCTCGCTCTTGTAGAGAGGGATCGAGAAGACCACGTCCTCGGCGCTGAACTTCACCCCGTCGTGCCAGTACGCGTCGTCCCGAAGGTGAAACGTGAGCGATCGATGGTCGGGCGAGAACTCCCAGGAGCGGGCGAGCCACGGAGAGTAGCTCGCCATATCGGGGTTCGTGCGGGCGAGCGCCGCGAAGAGAAGACCGTGGATGTCGCTCCCCGTGGTCGTGGTCGAGGTGAGGGGCGAGAGGGCGTCGGCATCGTTGTCGACCCCGATCACGAGAGATCCGCCGTGCGTGCTTCGCCGGTCCTTCTTCTCCGCGCTCTCTTCGCCCCCGCATCCCGCGAGGGCGAGAAGGATCGCGAGAAGGAGCGCGGTTTCGGGGCGCGGGTGCAGTCGAACCCCTCCTTTCACCGGGTCGGCGGAGGCGTCGGTTCCCTTGTCTCAATCAAACTAGCCCGCGCCGTTCCCCTCAGGCAAGGGAAAAGGGGGCGGCTTGACACCGCCTCCTCCCGGCGCCTACCTTCTGCAAGGAACGGAGGAGGCGCAATGGGGCTCGAAAACCCGCGCGCGGACGCTCTCTCGGTCGACGTGGAGGAGTACTTCCACGCGACCGTGTTCGAAGGGAGGATTCCGCGCGGGGAGTGGGACGAGCGGCGGGGGAGGCTCGATGCGTGCGTGCGCCGCCTGCTCGAGCGGTTCGACGAATGGAACGCGCGCGCGACCTTCTTCTTCCTCGGTTGGGTCGCGGAAAAGGAAAAGGCGCTCGTGCGGGCCGTCTCCGATGCCGGGCACGAGACGGCGAGCCACGGGCACGACCACCGGCTCGTGCACGATCTCGGGCCGTCGGCGTTTCGCGAGGATGTGCGCCGCTCGAAGCGCCTTCTCGAGGACATCACCGGACGGCCGGTGCGCGGCTATCGCGCCCCGACGTTCTCGATCACCTCGCGCACTCTTTGGGCTCTTCCGATCCTTGCGGAAGAGTCGTTCGTTTACGATTCAAGCATCTTCCCGATCCGCCACGATCGTTATGGAATCCACGACTTCCCGCGCCGCCCGGTGCGCCTCCGTTTCGGCGCGGGCTCGCTCGTCGAGTTCCCCCTCTCGACGTGGCGCGTCGGGCGGTGGAACCTTCCGGTCTCCGGCGGGGGCTACCTTCGCCTTCTTCCCCCCGGGGTTCTCGCACGCGGGCTGCGCTCGATCCGCGGCGAGGGGCTCCCGGTCGTCCTGTTCATCCACCCGTGGGAAATCGACGAGGGGCAGCCGCGCGTTCGGCTGCCTTTCCTCTCCCGCGCGCGCCACTACGGCGGGATCGGACGCGCGGAAGAACGACTTCGGCGATTGCTCGCGGGACATTCCTTCGCGCCCCTCGGCGAGGTGATCGAGAGCCTTGCCCTCCCCGATCATTTTCTTTCCCTCTAAATCTGAACGATCGCGCCCCGCCGCGGGGCCTCGACTTTCTTGACACCTCCGGGCGCGGTTTCTATACTGCGGCAGGCTGTTTCCGGGCGGGAGCAGACACCGGGCGCCGGAGCGCTCCGGCGAGCGCAGGGAGGTTCTCGTGCCGATCGTCATTCTTCTCGCGCTTCTTCTCGCGGTCTCCGGGGCGGACGCCGCGGAGACTCTCACGCTCTCCACGCATCCTCGCGGCGCGCTCTTCGAGCTGAAGGGTCCGGTGACGATCCGCGGCGCGAGCCCTCTCCCCCTCCTTCCGGACCAACAGGGAGACTATCGGGTCCGAGTCGAGCTCGCCGGACACGAGACCGCGTTCGGCGCGATCGCTCTCCGGCGCGGGCCGAACGAGCTCCGCGTCGTGCGGTCCGGCGGTCTCGCGCGCGAGCGTCTCTTTCGATCGCTGGCCTTCCCCGGGGCGGGGCAGATCGGCGAAGGGCGCGCCTTCGAGGGGATCTTCTGGGGGACCGCTGCGGCGGGCGCCGGCGTCACCACGATGGTCTTGGAGGCGCACTACCGCGAGGCGCGCGAGAACCACAAGACCGCCGAAGCCGCTCTCCTCGCGCTGGTCGAGCAGACCGAGACCGCTCCCGCCTCCGGCGCCTACCTCGGGCTTCTTCATGAAGCGTTCCGCCGCGAGGCGATCGCGACGCGGAGACTCCGGGATAGGAACTACGCGCTCGGAGCCGTCGGAGTTTGTTGGGGTCTCAACCTTCTTGACGCGGCCCTCTTTCACGCTCCTTTCCGTGTGAAGGAAGGCGCGGGGGGCGTGGTAGAGGTCGAGCTGGCGGAGAAGAACCGGGCCCGCAGGGTGTTCCGCTCGGCGCTCTTTCCGGGACTCGGCCAATCGTACGCCGGACGAAAGGCGAGGGGAGCGGTCTACGCGATCGCGGCGACCGCGGCGGCGACTACCGCGCTCGTCTGCCATCTCGATTACAGGGGGGAGCTCGATCGGGTCGACGCGCTCGACCGGGAGCTTGCCGCGCTCGCGCCGGGAGGCCCCGCGGAAGCGTCCTTCTCGAAGATCGTCGTCGCCGAGAGGGAGACCGCCCTCCGGCGGAGCGAGGATGAACAGGAGAGACGGAACATCGCCGTCGCGGCGACCGCGGCGGTGTACGCCGTCTCGATCCTGGACGCGGCGTTCACCTCCGGCCCGCCCGTCGCGGCGGAGGGCTTGACCGTCGGGCTCGCGACGCCGGTGTCGGGCGATCAAGTCGGTTTCGGCGTCCGCGTCCGGTTCTAGATCGAACGGCGGGTCCGCTCGCCGCGCGAAGCGGCGGAACCGTGGAGGTTGTGGAAACCATGAATCGCTGGGTCGGTGCTTCGGCTGCCTGTGTCCTCCTTCTTCTCTTCGCCGCCTGCGGAGAGGAGAGCCCGACCGAGGTTCCCCGTCCCCTGGAGGCGCCGGGCCGTCCGACGGATCTCGTCGCCGCTCTCGGCGAACGCGCGGTCCATCTCTCTTGGGACGTTGCGGACGACGAGACCGCAGTTTCCTTTCGCGTCTATCGGCGGGAGACTGGGAGCGAAGACTTCGTTCGCATCGCTTCCCCCACCGCGCCGAGCTATGCCGATTCGGGGCTCGTCCCGGGCCGTTCCTACGACTACCGGGTCACCGCGGTCGGATCGAACCGGATCGAATCGGAACCGTCGGCCGTCCTCACCGTCACTCCGGGTTCCTTCGGGATTGTCATCGACGAGCGGGCGGAGTACACCGCGAGCCGTCAGGTCACCCTCTCGTTCACCGGGCCGCCCGACGTGGCCGCGGTTCTGGTCGCGAACGACTCGCTCTTCAGCGGGGCGTTCTTCGAGGCGTACACCGGCGCGCGAAGCTGGCTTCTCTCGGAAGGGGACGGCGCGAAGACCGTCTACGCCCGCTTCCGGACGGCGGGGGGCGTGGAGAGCCCGACCGTTCGCGACGACATCATCCTCGACACGCGGGCCGACATCCTCTCGCTCGTCGAGAACTCGGGCGGGAGCATCCTCGTCGCGGGGGACACGCTCGTCGTGCTCATGGAGACGGGAGAGCCCGGGGGCCTCGCGACGATCACGATCGGCGACGCACTCGTCGATGTTCCTCTCGCGTACGATCCTTCGAGCGGAGCGTACCGCCTGGCCCGCGTGATCACGCCGGACCTCGCGGCCGCGGGCGATGTGGTCGTCGGCTCGTTCGTCGACCGGGCGGGGAACCGCGCGACGCCGCGCGCGACGACCACCAGCGTCACCCTCGCGGGAAGAAGCGTTCGCCCCTCCCCGGTCTCGCTCACCGCCGCCGCCGCGGGCGGGAGCCGGATCTCCCTCCTCTGGACGCAGAACGAGGATCCGGACTTCACCCGCTACGTGGTCTACCGAGCGAACGATCCCGGCGTCGCGGGCGATGTCGAGGACGTGGTCGTCGGCATCGTCTCGGACCGATACGAGAGCGGGCTTGTCGACTCCCTCCTCCTTCGCGACTCCACGACCTACTTCTACCGCGTCTTCGTAGAGGATCGCGAGGGTCTTCGCTCCGGATCGAACGTCGCGGAGGCGACCACGGGGAACCTCGCGCCGCCCGCGGTCTCCTCCTTCGCCGCCGCCGCGCTCGATTCCCCCTCGACGGCCGTCCGACTCACTTGGTCCGCGGTTGATCCTTCGATCGTCCACGACTTCGCCTCGTATGCGATCTTTCGCTCGACGGTCGAAGCGGTGAGCCGGAGCTCCGAGCTCGTGGGGACGGTCGGCGAGATCCTGACCCGCAACCTCGTCGATTCCGGAACCGATCAGGCGACCACCTACTACTATCGAATCTATGTGGTCGACCGCGGAGGGCTCGCGAGCGCCTCCGAGGTCGCCTCCGTGCGGACGACCGATCTCAACCCTTCCTTCGTCCCGTTGAACGCACCGGCGGTCGACGGAACGAACCAAAACGTCGTTCTCTCGTGGAGCGCCAACGGGGATCCCGATTTCGCCTCGTACCAGATCTACTGGGGATCCTCGACCACGCAGGGGGGCGTCGTGAGCTACTCCCTCCTCGACGTCGTGAACAACCCGCTCGCGACCTCCTACGTTCACTATCCGAACGTGACGGCGCTTCCTTTCTATGTGAAGTACTATCTGGTGGTCGTCGATCGGGCCGGCCGGCGGACGGAGAGCAACCGGGTCCAGGCGGTCTTCCCTGCCGCCGCCCTCCCCACGATCTCCTCGGTCGAGATCACAGCCGGACTGACCTTCGCGGTCGTGAGCTTCGAGACGAACGTTCCGACGAAAGCCCGGGTTAAGTACAGCGCGGGGAACCTCTCCCTCAACCTGACGGCCCTCGACGTCGACAATTACGAGAGGGTCCACTCCGTACCGCTCCAGGGGCTCAGCCAGGCCACCACCTACTACCTCCAGGTCGTGGTGGAGGACGAGGCGGGAGGGACGTCGTCGAGCACGATCCGGTCCTTTACCACGCTCACCCCTCCCTCACCGTAGCCGGGACGGGGGCTTGGGGGGACCACGCGGCCCAGACTGCGGCCCGAGCGGGTGCTTATTCGAATTGACCGACGGGCCGAGATACGGTAAGATTCTTGCCTGTGCCGGTTCTCCACTTCCCGAGGTAGGGGTGGGCGGCTCTCGGGGGGGCCTCTGGGTCCTCACGAGGAGCGCGGGCTGGGCCCGGGGATGCTCCCGTTTCGCGTTGCGGCGCGATCCGTGGGATCGTGTGCGGCCCCCGGGTGCTAAGGCCGAGAGGCGGGCATGGGGCCCGGCGGGGCGGATACCCGGCCGGCGGCTTCGGGAGTCGGATGGCGGAGATGTGGCGGCGGCTCGAGTGGTCGAGGATCCTCCCTCTCGGGAGGCAGCGGGAGGAGCCGGAGAAGAGCGACTCCACGCTTCGGATCATCGAGCTGGCCGAACGCGCCGGCGAGCCCTTTGTTCGAGTGCCCGATGATCGGCCCCGGAGCTTGGCCGGCAAGGACGCCGCGGATCGTGTGGCCGCCCTCGTTCTCCTCGTTCTCCTCCTACCCTTGATCGTTGCGGTGGCAGCCGCCATCCGTCTCTCTTCCTCGGGGCCCGTGATCTACCGCCAGGTCCGGATCGGCATGAACCGCCGCCTCTCCGGGCCGAAGGCGAAAAAGGCAAGCGTATATTACGACGTGTACGACCGGCGCACCCTCGATCTCCCGGGGAAGCCGTTCATCATCTACAAGTTCCGGACGATGGTCGACCGGGCGGAGGCCGACGTGGGCCCGATCTGGGCCCGAAGGGACGACCCGCGCGTGACGGTTCTCGGGCGTTTGCTCCGCCGCCTTCGGCTGGACGAGCTTCCGCAGCTCTACAATGTGCTCCGGGGGGACATGAGCATCGTCGGTCCACGCCCCGAGCGCCCGACCTTCGTCCGCGACCTGATCCGCGAGCTGCCGGAGTACGCGCTTCGGCTCCGAGTCCGGCCGGGGATCACCGGCCTTGCCCAGGTGAACCAGGCGTACGACACCTGCCTTTCGGACGTTCGAGAGAAGGTGCGCTACGACATCGAGTACGTCCGCACGATGTCCGTTCGGAGCGACCTCAAGATCCTGTGGCGGACGGTCGGCGTCGTCCTCTCGATGAAGGGGCACTGATCGAAGGCGTTCCCCCCGGCCCGCGCCGGATTCCGCCCCTTTTCGCTTGACAGGGCTTCCTCGGGGACCTATGGTGCCGTACCGTCGCTCGGCTCGGGAAACCTATTCCGAATCAAGCGATTAGGCCGGCGGTTTCTTGACGGTTCTGAAGGCCGCTAGTATATTAGGCGCGGCCCGCGAGGCTTTCTCTCTTCGGGGCGCGAGAGTGGCGGAACCGGCAGACGCGCTGGATTTAGGATCCAGTGAGGAGACTCGTGGGGGTTCGAGTCCCCCCTCTCGCATTCATGAGCCGCTCGACAAGGCCGGAGGACGACGTGAGCACGGAGAGCAAGCCGATCGTTTCGATCGAGGAGCCGGAGCCGGGGGCGAAGAACTTCTCCGTGGAGGTTCCGGCGTCCGCTCTGGCGACCGAGGTCGAAAGGGAGCTCCAGGAGCTCGCGAAGACCGCCCGCCTCCCCGGATTCCGAAAGGGGAAGGCGCCGCGGCATCTCCTCGAAGCCCGCTTCCGTGCCTCGGTTCGGGAAGAAGCAATCGAGAAGCTGGTCTCGCGCGTTCTCTGGGAGACGCTTCGGGAGGCGGAGACGGTACCCTTCCTCGATCCGGTCTTGGATGAGCTGGACGCCCCCGAGGGGGGGCCGGTTCGCTTCCGCTTCTCGGTCGACGCTTGGCCGCCGGCGGCCCTCAGGCGTTACCAGGGCTTCGAGCTGAAGAGAGTCGTGCGGCCGGTCTCCGATGAGGAGATGGAGGCGGAGACGCGCGCGCTCCAAGAGGCGAACCTGAACTATGTTCCGGTCCAGCGTCCCGCGATTCGAGGCGACCGGCTTCTCGTTTCCTACCAGCGCTTTCTCGAGAATGGGAACGCGTTCGGGAAGCGGGTCGACGGCGCCGAGGTGCGGATCGCCCGCGAGGAGACTCCTGGAGTTCCGGGGGCGATCGAGAAGGGGCTGCTCGGGGCCGAGCCGGGAACGCTACGCTCCGTTCCGGTCGAGTTCGCGCCGGACCACCCATCCCGCGCGTTTGCCGGAAAGAAGATCGAGTTCCGCATCACGGTGAAGGAAGTTCGCGAGGCGGTCCTTCCGGTGGTGGACGACCCCTTCGCGGCGCGGGTTCTCGGGCGGGAGGCGACCGCGGAGGACCTCCGCACGCAGATCCGCCAGGAGCTCGAACGGCGGCGGGAGGAAGAAGCCGATCGAGCGCTCGACGAGGAGATCGTCGATCTCCTTCTCCGCGAGAACACGGTCGATGTGTCCGACCGCCTTCTCGAGAAGGTGACCCGCGCGAACCTCCCCTCTCTCCCGCGCCCGGAGGATCTGCCGGAGGAGAAGCGGGCGGAGGGGGCGCGACAGATCGCGGCCGTCGTCGAGCAGCACAGGGCGGCCGCAAAACGGGCGGTTCAGAAGCTCGTTCTCGTGTCCGAAATAGCGAGTAGAGAGAAGCTGGAGCCGGAGGACCGGGAGACCGAGGCGATGCAGCGGGCGCTCGTCCCCCGCGAGGACGCATCCCTCCCAGCCGAGGAGCGCCGCGAGAAGAGCGACAAGCTCGCTCGCGATCTCCGGCGGATCCTCCGGGAGAGGAAGGTCCTTCATTGGATCCGGGAACACTCGACCGTCTCGTGACGGGGAGGCGAAACACGCATGGGACTCGTTCCGATCGTCGTTGAGCAGAGCGGACGCGGCGAACGCGCCTACGACATCTATTCCCGTCTGCTCAAGGACCGCATCATTTTCATCGGCAGCCCGATCGACGACAACGTGGCGAACCTCGCCATCGCGCAAATGCTCTTCTGCGAGGCGGACGATCCGGAGAGGGATATCTATTTATACATCAACAGTCCGGGAGGCTACGTCACCTCGGGCCTCGCGATCTACGACACGATGCAGTACATCAAACCGGACGTGATGACGATTTGCCTCGGGCAGGCGGCGAGCATGGGCGCGCTCCTTCTCGCGGCGGGGACCAAGGGGAAGCGGTCGATCCTTCCGCACGCGCGCGTCATGATCCACCAGCCTCTCGGCGGAAGCGAGGGGCAGGCGGCGGACGTCGAGATCTACACGAAAGAGCTCTTGAAGACGCGCGAGGTCCTGAACGAGCTTCTCGTGAAGCACACGGGGCAGCCGATCGCCAAGATCCGCAAGGACACCGACCGGAACTTCTTCATGGCGGCGGATGAGGCGAAGGAATACGGCATCGTCGACGAGGTGATCGCCCACCGGCAGTAGCCGGAAGAGGGGGCTCCGAACGATGAAGAAGAGGCTCGGCTCGCCGCACCCCATCCGCTGCTCGTTCTGCGGACGGGGCCAGGAGGAAGTGAACAAGCTGATCTCCGGGCCCTCGGTCTACATCTGCAACGAATGCATCAAGCTCTGCAACGACATCCTCAAGGAGGAGATGGGGCGGGATCTCACCTACACCGAAAGCGAGGTCCCGAAGCCGCCGGAGATCCACCGCTTTCTCGACCAGTACGTGATCGGGCAGGAGAACGCGAAGCGCGTCCTCTCCGTGGCGGTGTACAACCACTACAAGCGGATTCACCTCCAATCGAAATCGGACGATGTCGAGCTCGACAAGTCGAACATCCTCCTCATCGGTCCGACAGGGACGGGAAAGACGCTTCTCGCGCAGACGCTCGCGAAGCTCCTCCGCGTTCCGTTTGCGATGGTGGACGCGACGACTCTCACCGAGGCGGGCTACGTCGGCGAGGACGTCGAGAACATCATCCTCAAGCTCCTTCAGAACGCGGATTTCGACGTGCCGACCACCGAGAGAGGGATCGTTTACATCGATGAGATCGACAAGATCTCGCGGAAGACGGACAACCCGTCGATTACCCGCGACGTCTCGGGCGAGGGGGTCCAGCAGGCGCTTCTCAAGATCCTCGAGGGGACCGTGGCGAACGTTCCTCCCCAGGGAGGCAGGAAGCACCCGCAGCAGAAGTACATCGAGGTGAACACGAAGAACATCCTCTTCATCTGCGGCGGCGCTTTCGAGGGGCTCGACAAGATCGTCGCCCGGCGCCTCGGCGAGAAGATGCTCGGGTTCAACGCGAAGATCCGCACCGGCGCCGAGCGCCAGGGGACCGAGCTTCTCAAGGAGGTTGAACCGGAGGATCTTCTTCGCTTCGGCCTCATTCCCGAGCTGATCGGGCGGCTCCCCTCGGTCGTCGCCCTGCACGATCTCGACCAGGATGCGCTCGTTCAAATCCTCACGAGGCCGAAGAACGCGATCTGCCGGCAGTACCAGGTCCTCTTCGAGATGGAGAACGTCTCTCTGGAGTTCACCGGCGACGCGCTTTCCGCGGTCGCCCGCAAGGCGCTCAAGAGAAAGTCGGGCGCGCGCGGGCTCCGTGCGATCCTCGAGGAGGCGATGCTCGACATCATGTACCAGCTTCCCACCCTCACCGATGTCCGAGAGGTCGTGATTACCGAGGGGGTCATCGACCGGCGCGAGGCGCCCCTCATGACCCACGACGCGCGGAAGAGAAAGAAGGGGACTGCGTCCGCGCCGGGGACCGCGTAGCCTCTCCTTTCGGAGACCGTTTCGATGATCGAGATCCGTCTGCCCGACGAGACCGTCCGTTTTTCGGAGGAGCTTCCTCTCCTTCCGCTTCGGGACGTCGTCGTCTTCCCGCGCATGATCCTCCCTCTTCTCGTGGGAAGGGCGCGCTCGGTCTCCGCGCTCACGAGCGCGATCGAGGCGGACCGGTTTCTCGTCGTCGCCGCGCAGAAGGCGCCGGAGACCGCGGACCCGCTTCTCGCCGATCTTCACCGGGTCGGCGTGGTGATCCGCGTCCTTCAGCTCATTCGTCTCCCCGACGGGACGATCAAGGTCCTCGTGGAGGGGATCGCGCGCGTCGCGGTCGTTTCTCTCCGGGACGCGAAGGAGCATCTCGTGGTGCGCGTCGCCCCGTTCGGGCGCCCGAGCCGCGCGACCTCGCGCCTCACCGCGCTCGTCCGCTCCGTCCGCGCGCAGTTCGAGGAGTACGTCGAGCTCCACAAGAAGGTGCCGGACGAGGTGCTCATCTCGGTCGCCAACGTGAGCGATCCGGAGGCGCTCGCGGACGTGATCGGCGCGCACCTTCTCGTTCCGGTCGACGCGAAACAGCGCTTTCTGGCGGGCGAGACGACGTGGGCGCGCTTTGCCGCGCTCTCGCAGACTCTGAACGCGGAGCTCGAGATCCTCCGCATCGAGAAGCGAATCGAGGGGGAAGTCCGTTCGCAGGTCGAGAAGAACCAGAAGGAGTTCTATCTCACCGAACAGCTCAAGGCGATCCGGAAGGAGCTCGGAGACTCGGCCGAGGGCTCGGGGGAGGCGGACGAGCTTCTCCGCGCGGTCGAGCGATCGGCGATGCCGGACGAGGTCCGCCAGAAGGCGGTCAAGGAGATCGAGAGGCTTCGGAAGATGGCCCCCCTCTCGCCGGAGGCGACGGTCGTTCGGAACTACGTCGACTGGCTCGTCGCGCTCCCCTGGGGGATCGAGACCGAGGATACGAAGGGGATCGCGACGGTCGAGCGGATTCTCGACGAGGATCACTACGGTCTCGAGAAGGTGAAGGAACGGATCGTCGAGTACGTTTCGGTCATGCAGCTCGTGAAGAAGATTCGCGGCCCGATCCTCTGCTTCGTCGGCGCTCCCGGGGTCGGGAAGACCTCCCTCGGGCGCTCGATCGCGCGCGCGCTCGGGAGGAAGTTCGTGCGCATCTCGCTTGGCGGAATCCGCGACGAAGCGGAGATCCGCGGCCACCGGAGGACCTACATCGGCTCGCTCCCCGGACGGATCGTCCAATCGATGCGGAAGGCGGGGAGCGTGAACCCGGTCTTCCTCCTCGACGAAGTGGACAAGATGAGCAAGGACTTCCACGGCGACCCGGCGTCCGCCCTTCTCGAGGTGCTCGATCCGGAGCAGAACAGCACGTTCAGCGACCACTACCTCGAGGTCGAGTTCGATCTTTCACGCGTGATGTTTTTGACGACGGCAAACTCGGTGCACGGCATCCCCCCCGCCCTTCTCGACCGAATGGAGATGATCCGCCTCCCCGGGTATCTGGAGCCGGAGAAGGTGAAGATCGCGCGCGGGTTCCTCATTCCGAAGCAGATGAAGGAGCACGGCCTCACCGCGCGGAACGTGTCGTTTCACGACGGGGCGATCCTCGCGATCATCCGCGGGTATACGCGCGAGGCGGGCGTTCGGAACCTCGAGCGGGAGATCGCGCGAATCTGCCGGAAGACGGCGCGGGACGTCGCGTCCCGGAAGAAGCGGAAGAGGGTGACGGTCACCGCGCGTTCCATCCCTGGGTTTCTCGGAGTCCGGCGCTACCAGACGAGGCGCATGGAGAGGCGGAACTGGGTCGGGGTCGCGAACGGCCTCGCCTGGACCGAAACCGGCGGCGACAACCTCTGGGTCGAGGTCGCGACGGTCCCGGGGAAAGGAGAGCTCACGCTCACCGGACATCTCGGGACGGTCATGCAGGAATCGGCGCGGGCGGCGCTCACGGTCGTCCGCTCGCGCGCCGCTGCGCTCGGTCTCGGATCCGACTTCTACAAGACGCTCGACGTCCACGTGCACGTCCCTGAGGGGGCGATGCCGAAGGACGGCCCCTCCGCCGGGATCACGATCGCCGCGGCGCTCATCTCCTCGCTCACCGGCGTTCCCTTGAGGCGCGATGTTTCGATGACGGGCGAGATCACGCTTCGCGGGAACATTCTCCCGATCGGCGGCCTCAACGAGAAGCTCGTCGCCGCGCAGAGGGCCGGCTTCCGCGCGGTGATCCTGCCGGCCGAAAACGAAAAGGACCTCGCGGAGATCCCGAAAGAAGCGAAGGAAGGGCTCACGATCGTTCTCGTCGACACGATCGACCAGGCGCTTCCCTATGTCTTCGCCGATCCGGGAAAGAAGGGGATCCCCGCCCTCGCCGGCAAGTCCGCCCGCGGCGCCCCTCCCGCCCGTCCGTACGCGCAACACTAGCGCACATAGGGTAGAACCAGGCCCTGCGCGCCGCCGCTCACGCAAGAGACGTCCTTCTTGTAGTTCGAGCTTCGCGCGGAGCGACCCGTGCGCTTTCTCGTTGGCCTTCGGGCAGGGGACCGTCTACAATCCAGTCGGCGAAAGCGAGGATGCGGCATGGCGAGGGACAACCTCGCTCTCGTGTTCGAGAGATCCGTCGGGCGGCTTCGCGATCTTCCTCCTCCGGAAGTGCCGGAGGTGGCGATCCTCGGGCGCTCGAACGTCGGGAAATCCTCGCTCTTGAACGCGCTCGGAGGAAGCCGCCGCCTGGCGCGCACAAGCCGGGAACCGGGCCGGACGCGGACGATCAACTTCTACCGCGCGGACGGTCTCTACCTGGTCGATCTTCCCGGATACGGCTACGCCGCCGTGCCGTTGGAGATGAAGGAACGGTGGGGGCGCCTCGTCGAGGGGTACCTCCAGAAGCGCGAGAGCCTGATCGGGGGCGTCCTCCTTCTCGATGTTCGGCGCGTCCCCTCGGAGCTCGACCGCGTGATGCATGGGTGGCTCGAGGCGCGCGGGGTTCCGTTCCTCGCGGTCGCCACGAAATCGGACAAAGTGAAGCGCGGAGCGGTTCCACCGGCTCTCCGCACGATCCGCGAGGCGCTTCGTCTTCTCCCGGAGCAGGTACTTCTCTTTTCCGCCAAGACGGGGACCGGACGGGCCGAGCTCGCCGGTTGGATCAGGAGTTTGGTGAAACCATGAAGAATCGACTCTTCGCGCCGGGGCCGACGATGGTCTCCGAGGATACGCTCGCCGCCGTCGGTCGCGCGCCGATGCACCATCGATCGGAGGAGTTCAAACAGCTTTACCGCGAGGTAATCGAGAACCTCTCCTATGTGTACCAAACCGCCGGGCATCCGCTTCTCCTGAACGCGTCCGGTTCCGGCGCGATGGAATCGTGCGTGGCGAACCTCTTCCGCCGGGGGGATCGGGTCGCGGTCGTCGTCGCCGGATGGTTCGGGCGCCGCTGGCGGGACATCGCCAAGGCGTACGGCCTCGAGGTTCTCTGCTACGAGATCCCGGACACGGAGGGGACCGATCCGGACGCGTTCGCGAAATGGTTTGCTTCTCAAGGAAAGGTCCGCGGCCTTCTCCTCACCCACTGCGAGACATCGACCGGAGCGTTCCACGACGTACGGGCGGTCGCGGAGCGGATTCGGGACAAGGATGTTCTTCTCGTCGTCGACGCGGTGACGAGCCTCGGCGTTCACGAGGTGAAGACCGACGCGTGGGGACTCGACGCGGTCGTCTGCGGTTCGCAGAAGGCGCTCATGTGCCCTCCCGGCGTCTCGATGGTTTCGCTTTCCGAGAAGGCGTGGCGCGCGGTCGAGGAATCCGATCTCCCGAAGTACTACTTCGACTACGTCGCGAACCGCGAATCGGCGGAGAAGAAGAGCCAGCCGCGCTTCACGGTGGCGACCTCGATCGTCGCCGGGCTCGCCGTCTCTCTCCGGCGGATCCGCGAGGAGGGAATCGAGGCGATCATCGCGAGGCACGAGCGGCTCGGCGCGGCGACGCGCGCGGGAGTCTGCGCCCTCGGCCTCCGCCTCTTCAGCAGCTCCCCTTGCAACGCGGTGACGGCCGTCCTTCCGCCCGACAAGATCGAGGTCGAGAAGATCCGCGGCGTTCTTCTCGGGGAGCACGGAATTCGCGTCGCCGGCGGGCAGGGGAATCTCCAGGGGAAGATCTTCCGGATCGGCCACCTCGGGTATTACGATCGCTTCGATGTTCTTACCGTGCTCGGCGCTCTCGAGGCGGCGCTCTCTTCGCTCGGCTTCGCCGCAGCGAGCGGGGCGGCCGTCTCCGCCGCGCAGGAGGCGTGGGGGCACTGATGCCCGCGGTCGTCGTCGTCGGCATGCAGTGGGGGGACGAGGGGAAGGGGAAGGTGATCGACTTCCTCGCCGAGGGCGCGGCCTGGACGGTGCGTTTCCAAGGGGGCGCGAACGCGGGGCACACGATTCACTTCGGCGGCGCTCGCTTCGCGCTTCATCTTCTTCCGTCGGGAGCGGTGCGCGCGGGAGTGCGCTGCGGTCTCGGTTGGGGGATGGTAATCGACCCAGGCCGCCTTCTCGAGGAGATCGAGGCGCTCGAGGCGCGCGGCATCTCCGTTCGCGATCGCATTCTCGTGAGCGGGCGAGCGACCCTTCTCCTCCCCCATCACGCGGCGCGCGACCGGGCGGAGGAAGCGGCGCGAACCGGGACGCCGATCGGCACCACGGGGCGAGGAATCGGTCCGGCCTACGAGAGTCGCGCCGCGCGCGCGGCTCTCCTTCTCGCGGATCTCGCGGAACCGGACGGCGAAGAGAAACTCCGAATTGTTCATGAATCAACGAACGAGCGCCTCTCCGCGAGCGGGGCGGAGCCGATCGCGTGGGAACCGCTTCTCGCGAGTTGGCGGCGGTGGCGGGCGGAGATCGTCCCGCTTCTCGGGGATCTCTCCGGAGCGATCGAGGTCGCGCTCGCGCGGGGCGAGAGGGTTCTCTTCGAGGGGGCGCAGGGGACGCATCTCGATCTCTACGCGGGAACGTATCCCTTCGTCACCTCCTCGAGCACGCTCGCGGCCGGCGCGTGCGCCGGGTGCGGGATCGGTCCCACGCGGATCGAGCGCGTGATCGGCGTCGCGAAGGCGTACGCGACGCGCGTCGGGGCGGGGCCGTTTCCGACCGAGGCGACGGCCGAGGAGGGAGCGCGCCTTCGAGAGCGCGGCTCCGAGCGCGGCACGACGACCGGACGCCCCCGTCGGTGCGGCTGGCTCGACATCCCGATGCTTCGCGCGGCCGTCCGCTGGAACGGGATCTCAGGGATCGCGCTCACGAAGGCGGACGTGCTTTCCGGCCGAAAGACCGTGCCGGTCGCGGTTGCGTACGATCTCGACGGAGAGCGGATTGCGCACCCGCCCCTCTCCCCTTCCGCGCTCGCGCGCGTCCGGCCGGTCTTCGAGGAGTGGCCCGGCTGGGAAACGATCCCTCCGAACGCTTCACGCGTCGAGGATCTTCCCCCGAACCTCGTCCGCTACGCCGAGCGGATTGCCTCCTCCGTCGGCGCGCCGATCGTTCTCCTCTCCACCGGCCCGGCGCGGGAGCAGACGGTCGCGTGTAGCGTTGGAACTCCCCCTCGCTGAATCATCCTTCTCCGGGAGTTCTGAACAAAGCTTCGTCGCTCCCAGGTCCGTCCCCGTTGGTACCAGATTCTCGATTCGCGACCCGGGGGAGCGACAAGGGATGGGGTGCCGAAAGAGGTTTATGCGGCCAACCGACAGAAAAGCGCTTTTCGAAGCGCCCGCGTCTCCCCATGCTCCGCGTGGGCGATCCAGGCGAGGAGGGACTCGCGGTACTTCGCCTCCGAGATCGCACCGCTTCGGACCTCTTCGCGTTTCTTCTTCATGCGGCGGAGGAAGCGCGTCACGTTTTCCCGCTTGATTCGCCTTCGGTCCGGAAAGACGCGAAACCCGAGGAACGGAATCCCGCAGCGGATCGGGTGGATTTCCTGCTTCCCCGGATGAAGCTCGAGCCGCAGGCTCTCGAGGAACCCCCGAATGAGATGGCGAAGGCACGCCAGACCCATCTTCGTCTCGCCGAACAAGAGGAAGTCGTCCATGTAGCGAACATATCCGCGGACGCGGAGCGTTTCCTTGACGTAGTGATCGAGGGGATCCAAGTAGAGGTTCGC
>VGIW01000070.1 GCA_016867715.1 Candidatus Eisenbacteria bacterium
GCGCGCGGCGTCCCGAGCGCGGTGATCGAGGAGCCGAGGGAGACGGTTCTAGGGCCGAGCGGGCTTCGTTTCGCCGGAACCGTCGTGGACGATGAGGGCGGAAGCGGGATCGATCCGACGACGGTGCGCGTCTCGCTCGACGGCAAGCCCCTCCGCGCGCGTTTCGACCCCTCGACCGGACGCGTGCTCGCGGCGCTCCCGCCGCTCCTTCCGCCCGGAGAACATCGAGCGGGGCTCCGGGCGCGGAACCTCGGCGGAAACGAGAGCCTTGAAGCAGAAAGGATTTTCCACGTGCGGTTTCCGCCCGCGCGCCTCTTGGCCGAGGGGCTCGCCCTTCCTGGAAACGGAGGGCTCGTTATCGAGCTCCGCGTGGAGGACGAACGGGGGCTCGCGGTCGCCGACGGGACCGACCTCGAGGCGACGATCGGCCCCTCAGGCAACGATTCCTTTCGAGTAGAAACGTTGAACGGCCGGGTTCTTCTCGCGACCCGCGCGGGCTCTCCGCCCGGGAGAATCCAAGCGCGAGGCGAGGACTTCCGGATCGAGACGTTCGTCGACCCCGCCCGTTTCGAGAGACCCGAGGCCGCGATTCTCCTCACCGACGAGAACGGCCGCCCGCTCGAGGACGCCGAGCTTCGCGTGAACGGAGAGTGGATCGGGCGCGCGCGATTCGGCGGATGGATGCCGCTCCCCTCGCCTCTCGCGGCCGGGGATCGGATCTTCGTCGAGACGGCCGGATCCGCGGCCGCCGCGGACGGCGCGTCCCTCGCGATGCCGATCGACACCCTCCGCGTGCCGGCGTTCCCGCCGCCGCCGCTTCGCGGAAAGCGCGTGCTCCTCGATCCGGACGGCGGGCGCGCGGACGATCCCTTCCCTTCGGCGGCGAGAAGCCTCCTTCTCGCGATCTACCTCGAGGAGATGCTCCGCGACGCGGGAGCCGAGGCGTTCCTCACCCGGGCCGGCGATGCGGTCCCCTCGCTCGACCGGCGGCTCGGGGCGGCGCGGGAAGTTCGACCCGACTTCTGGATCACCCTCTCGTTCGGGGACTCGATCGGCGTTCGGCACTTTCCAGGAAGCCGCGAGGGGACGCCGGCGGCGTCGGCGATCGCGCGCGCGCTCGAGGAGAGGCTTGGCGCCGACCTTCCGGTCTCCGCGGGGACCGACCGAGTCCTTCGCGAGACCCCTTGCCCCGCTCTCCGCCTCCGGCTTCCGATGGAGAAGGACGAAGGGCGGAGAACGCGGGGGCGCATCCGCGGCGCGGCGCACGCGGTTCTCGATGCCCTCGCCGAGCGCTTCGACGAGACCCCGGCGGATCGCGCCGCGCTCGTCCTCCGGATCTCCCTCCCCGGAGCGCTCGTCCGCATCGACGATTCCTGCACGTATCAAGCGATCGGCGGGGATTCGCTCGTCATCCGCGGCCTCTCCCCCGGACCGCGCCGGGTCCGGGTCGAGACGCCCGAAGGGTTCGAGGAGTTCATCGTCGAGCTCGCCCCCGGCGAGCGGCGAGTGCTCCCGTAGTGCCGCTCCAACGCTCTTTGGCGAACGGTTCGGGAGAGGCGCTTCGCCGAACGACCAAGCGGCCTACATTCCGACTTTTCCGAAATCCTCAGGCGGAAGGTTCCGAAGGAACTTGCGGAGCGCGTCGGCCCTCTCCTCCTCGCTCATCTCCTTCTCCTCCCTTCCAAGCTGGAAGAGTTTTTCGGAGACGTAGATCGGCGACCCGGCCCGAAGCGCGAGAGCGATCGAATCGGACGGCCGCGCGTCGATCCCGAGGAGATCCTTGTCCTGGTGGATGAGAACCTTGGCGTAGAACGTGCTCTCCTTCAGCTCGGTGATGAGGACCTTCGCCACCTTGCCGTGGAGTCCTTCGATGACGGTCTTGAGGAGATCGTGCGTGAGAGGGCGCTGAAACTTCTTCCCCGCGAGCTCCATCGCGATCGAGCTCGCCTCGGAGGGTCCGATCCAGATCGGGAGAACGCGCGTTCCGTCGAGCTCCTGAAGGATGACGACCGGCGTCTTGTTCCGCTCGTCGAGAGCGAGCCCGCTCACCCGTACCTCGATCATGTCGACCACGCGCATCGCCTCCCGAACGGCCGCGCGCCCCGCGCGGCTCATGGAGAAGGTAGTGGAGGAGCCGCTCCAAGTCAAGGCGGGGGGGCCGCGGTTGTCGTCGTTCCCGCGAGGCATCCGGGGCGCGTGAATCTCTACGACGAGCCGAGGAAGCGAGCCGGCCGGTGGCCGGACGCCCCGACCGGTCGAGCCCAGTCTAGTCCTGAAACTCCGGCGGTTCGGTCCCCATGTGCTCGAGCATCCACTCCGCGTTCTTGTGAAGGTCCTCGCCGCAACGGTTGTCGTCCCGCACTTTCGCGAAGGCTGCGCGCGCCTGGTCGTAGTCGTGGAGCTCCTCCGAGTAGACGAAGCCGATCATGAACTGCGCCTCGCACGCGTGCGGGTCGTCCGGGTAGTTCCTCACGATCTCGTTGTAGTACTTGATCCGATCCTTCGGATCGGTCGTCGCCTGGGCCAGATCGAAGAGCTTGGCGGCCGGACGCTCGGCGTCCTCTTCCGCACCGCCCGCGGCGGCGACTCCCGGCTCCCGAACGATCCTCGTCTTGTACTTCTCGCGAAGAGCCGACACTCTCTCCTTGCGGACCTTCTCGGCGAACACGGGGGAGTAGTTCCTGCGAATCGTGTCGCGGATCTTCTCGAAGGCCATCAGCGTCTCCGGGGTCCGCCTTTCGACCGTGATCACGTGATAGCCCTTCGCGGTCTTCACCGGAGGCGAGATCGTTCCGACCGTCAAGGTGTCGATCATCCCGGCGAGCTCGGGCGAGGTTCCCACGAGAGGAATGATCGAGGCGTTCTTCCCAACCGGCCCGATGACCCCTCTCCGGTTCTTGGTGGGAAGGTCGACGCAGTACTTCTCCACGATAGGCTCCCAGGGTTCCCCCGCGAGAAGCTTGCGGCGCACCATCTCCGCGTCCGCCTCGTTCGAGAGAACGACCTGTCGGACTTCCGCCTCCTCCGGACGCGTGAACTCGTCCGGGTTCTCCTCGTAGAAGCGGAGCATGTCCTCTTCCGTCATCTGGGTGTAGGGCGCCACCTCTCTCTGGTAGTACGCTTGGATGAGAACTCTTCGCTTCGCCGATTCGATCTGCCCCTTCACCTCGAGGTTCTCGTCGAGGTCCATCCCCAGCGCGGCCAGAAGGAACGCCTCCTCGTCGAGCATCCCCTCGAGAAGGCGCTTTCTCCCCTCCTCGCCTTCGAACTGCGTCTGCACGTTCGGCGGCATCTCGGCGAGGCGGCGGTCGAGATCCGCGGTCGTGATCGTGCGGTTGCCGATCGT
Source organism: Candidatus Eisenbacteria bacterium (assembly GCA_016867715.1). Lineage (NCBI taxonomy): Bacteria > Candidatus Eiseniibacteriota > Candidatus Eiseniibacteriota bacterium. Next base: position 3,347 of record VGIW01000070.1, read on the forward strand.
CGCCAGCACCTCGCCCTTCCCTCCCGGTTTCCCGCAACCGGCGAGGAGAACCAGAACGAAGAGGCTCAACATGCCCAGACGTTTCATGATCGCCTTGCTCCTTGCTCCGGGTCGCCGCGTCATTTCTTCACGACCCAAACTTTGATCGCGCACTCGACTTCTCGGTGAAGCTTGATCGGCACCGTGTAGACGCCGAGCGCCTTGAGCGGTTCGTCCAGGAGGATCTTCCTCCGATCGACCTCGAACCCCTGCGCGCGGAGAAGCTCCTCGATGTGGTGGGAGGTGACCGATCCGAACAAGCGGTCCTCCTCGCCGACCTCCACGGCGGCGGTCACCGACACCTTTCGCATCTTCTCGGCGAGGCGTTCCGCCTGCCTGCGCACCTTGTTCTCCCGGACATCGCGGAGCTTCTCCTCCTCCGAGTACATCCGCTGGTTCCCCGGGGTCGCCTCCACCGCGAGCCTCTTAGGAATCAGATAGTTCCGGGCGTAGCCCCTCGCGACGTCGACGGTCTCCCCCCGGTTTCCGAGGTTCTCCACCGACTCTCTCAGGATCACTTTCACGATTCGTCCCTCGCTTTCCTACGGCGCCTCCGCTTCGCTCGGCGGATGCTCCAGCTTCCGAAAATCGAACCAGGTATCGAATAATCCAACACAAACGGTCAATAGAAGAAAGATCGGAAGGACCAGGAAGACCGCCGCGGCCAGGAAGAGGACCCGAACGAGAACCGGGACGTTTCTCTTCCCGAACTGCCAGGCGAGCACCGCTCCTCCCTGCAAGAGATAGATCCACGATCCAAAGAGGAGGAGGTTCGCGCCGGCCTCCCGAAACGGGGTGCGCCCGGCGAGGAGGCCGGCCAGGCCTCCGGCGAACACCCAGACGATCGCGAACGGCGCGCGCCACTCCCGAAACCCGGGGATCGGCCGCGCCGGCGTTCCGGAGCGCCGAAGAGCCGCCGAGGCGATCGCGTAGGCCGCCGCGACGATCGCGAGGAGCACCAGGAACTCGGTCGCCGGAGCGAGGAGAACCGCGAGCTCGGCCACCTCCCGCACCGTCTCCTCCAGGAGCTCGCCCCCCGGCGCCTCCTTCTCGATCCCCCGATAGAGCGAAAGGGTCGCCGCGGCCGCCCGCTCCGCCTCTTCCATACGCGCCTCCCGCGCTCCCGGAAGGAAGTGGAACGCGAGAAGAGCGAGGAGAAACGGCGCGGCGGCGACCGGCACGAGCCTTCCGGGACGCTCCCCGCGCAGAAGACCGCGCGCGAGAAGGAGACCGGAGAGGCCGACCGGGAGCGCCGTTCGGCACGCGAGCAGGCCGTCCCTCGTCAAGAAGAAGAGAGCGGCCACACCGATCGAGGCCGCGATCACCGCCTTCAGCGGGTCCTCGCGGAAGAGAAACACGAGAACAAGGGGGACGAGAAGCCGGCCGATCATCTCCGGGAACGCGCCGGCGCCGGCGCCGGCGACCAAAGCCGAGCCGGCGCCGAAAAGCGCCCACGTCTTCGGGAGAGCCAGGGGCCCGCGGCCTTCCTGCATCGCAACGCCCTCGCGCTCACTCCCCGATGTACGGGATCAACGCCAGCTGTCGGGCTCTCTTGATCGCTGTGGTGAGCAGCCGCTGGTGCTTGGCGCAGGTTCCGGAAATCCGCCGAGGAACGATCTTCCCCCGGTCGGTGATGAAACGACGGAGCCTCTTCTCGTCCTTGTAGTCGATTTCGGCGATCTTGTCCGCGCAGAACTTGCAGATCTTGCGCCGGCCCCGTCGGTCGTCGTCTCGAGATCTCGGCATCTGTCGCAACCTCCTTTCGAGATCTTCTCGTCGACGGGCGCCTCGCGGCGCCCGCGGCCGTTTCGATTTCTCTCGTTAGAACGGGATCTCGTCATCCTCGGGCGCCGGGGGCTCCGGCCCCGCGTCCGCGGACGGTTCCTCGGCCGAGGAGGGCGCCCCCTCTCTCCGGTCGAGAACCTGAACGCTCATCGCGTTCACCTCGATCGCGTTCCGCCTCTGGCCGTCCTGTCCTTCCCAGGTGCGGCTTTGCAGCCTCCCCTCGACAAGAACGGCGCTCCCCTTCTTGAGCACGCTCGAGAGGCGCTCCGCCAGCTTCCGCCAGGCCACGACGTTGATGAAGCACGTCTCGTCGCGCCACTCTCCGCTCTGATCCTGAAAACGCCGGTTCACCGCGATGCCGAAGTTGAGCACCGCCGCCCCACCGGTTGTGTACCGGGTCTCAGGATCCCGGGTCAGCCTGCCGATCAGGAGGACCTTGTTCAGAGACCCCAACCTCACTTCCGCCATCCCTTCCTCTCCTTTCCCCCGACCTTGGGGCCGGTCGCCCCGGCTTTCGACCTCGCGCCGCCCGTCCGCGAGCGCGGCCCCCCGCGCGGGGGACGCATCGCCCGCCCGATCCGCGGCGCACGCCTGCCGCTCAGTTCTCTCGTTCCGCGGACTCCCCTCGCGGCTCGTCCACCTCGCTCTTCGCCCGCTCCGCGCGTTCCGATTCCATCTCCTCGCCGCGCGCCCGGCGGGGCGGCCGATCCTCGTCGCCGCGAGCGTGAGGTTCCTCCTCCATCAGGGCGACGGTCGGGCCGTCGGGTAGCCTCTCTTTCCGAAACACCGTGAAGCGCAGGATCGCTTCGTTCAGACGAAAGGCCCTGTGCAGCGCCGGAATTCGGGCCGGATCGTCCTCGAAGTGAAAGACCGCGTAGTGCCCGTCCGACTCCTTGCGGATGTCGTAGGCGAGCCTGCGCCTCCCCATCCGCTCGACCGCGTGGATCGAGCCGTTCCCCGACTCGACCAGGTTCCGCACCTTCTCGATCTCCTGCTCGACCTCTTGTGTTTCCAAGCGGCCGCTGAAGATCAGCATCGACTCGTAGATCGCCAACCGACCGATCCTCCTTTCCCCGAAGCTAACGAAGGAACAAGGGCGCCAGCACGAGGGAGACCACCGACATCAGCTTGATCAGGATGTTCAACGACGGTCCCGCGGTGTCCTTGAAAGGATCCCCGACCGTGTCCCCGACCACCGCCGCCCGGTGGGCCTCCGAGCCCTTTCCGCCCAAAGCTCCGGATTCGATGTGCTTCTTCGCATTGTCCCACGCGCCCCCCGCGTTCGCCATGAAGATGGCGAGGAGAACGCCCGACGCCGTCACGCCCGCGAGAAGCCCGCCGAGCGCGCGCACGTCCAAGAACCCGAAAACGATCGGCGTCGCCACCGCGAGGATGCCGGGCGCGAGCATCTCGCGGAGCGCCCCGGTCGTCGCGATGTCCACGCACTTTGCGTAGTCCGCCTCTGCGGTCCCCTCCATCAAGCCCGGGATCTCTCGGAACTGGCGGCGGACCTCCTCGATCATTCGAAACGCCGCCTTCCCCACCGCGCGGATCGCGAACGAGCTGAAGAGGTAGGGCATCGCCGCGCCGACGAGGAGCCCGGCCATCACCTTCGGTTCTAAAATATTCAAGCCCTCTTCGCGAAGACCGACCCGAGCGGTGAACGCACTGAAAAGAGCGAGGGCGGTGAGCGCCGCCGATCCGATCGCGAAACCCTTCCCGATCGCCGCGGTCGTGTTCCCGACCGCGTCCAGCTTGTCGGTCCGACCCCTCACCTCGGGCCCGAGCTTCGCCATCTCCGCCACGCCCCCGGCGTTGTCCGCGATCGGTCCGTACGCATCCACGGCAAGCTGGATGCCGATCGTCGAGAGCATGCCGAAAGCGGCGATCGCGATCCCATAGAGCCCGGCGCGGTCGTGCGCGACCACGATCGCCGCCGCAAGGACGACGACCGGGAGAGCGGTCGATCGCAGACCGACGGCGATCCCGCCGAGGATGTTCGTCGCTGTTCCGGTCTTCGAATCCTCCGCGATGGAGCGCGCGGGGCGCCTCGCTTCGGATGTGAAGTATTCGGTGATCAGGCCGACGAGAATCCCCGCGACGAGCCCGACCGCCATCGCCCAGAAGACGCCCATCGCCCCGTACGCTCTCCCTCCGCTCTCCCACGACTCCGGAAGAAACGCGCGGATGAGAAAGAACGAGGCGATCATCATCACGATCCCCGCGCCGAACGTTCCGACGTTGAGGGCGGTCTGCGGATTGCCCCCTTCGCGCGTCCGAACGAAGAACGTTCCGGCGATCGAGGAGAGGATCCCGACGGCGGCGAGGAAGAGCGGAAGGAGCACCGGCGCCGGGCTCTCGCCGATGAGGCCGACGCCGAGGATCATCCCGCCGACGATCGCCCCGACGTACGACTCGAAAAGATCCGCTCCCATTCCGGCCACGTCCCCGACGTTGTCCCCCACGTTGTCGGCGATGACCGCGGGGTTGCGCGGGTCGTCTTCCGGAATCCCTGCCTCTACCTTCCCCACGAGATCGGCGCCGACATCGGCCGCCTTCGTGTAGATCCCGCCCCCGACGCGCGCGAAGAGCGCGATCGAGCTCGCCCCGAGGCTGAAGCCGGAAAGAACGGAGAGGATGCGGGACGCGTTCCACCCGAACCCGGCTCCGGAGTAGAGGAGGAGGAGGAGGCTGAGACCCAGGATTCCGAGCCCGACGACCGAGAGCCCCATCACGCTTCCGCCGGAGAAGGCGACGATGAGCGCTTCCGGCAAGCTCTTCCGCGCGGCCGCGGCGGTGCGGACGTTCGCTTCGGTTGCAACACGCATGCCGAAGTAGCCGGCGAGGCCGGAGGAGAGCGCCCCGCACACGAAGGAGAACGCGGTGAGGGGATGCGTGTCCGGCGTGCGCGAGGCGAGGGCGAGAAGAACCGCCGCCACGATCACGAAGACGGCGAGGATCCGGTACTCGCGCCCGAGGAAAGCCATCGCGCCCGTCCGCGTGTGGCCGGCGATCTCGCGCATCTTCGGCGTGCCCGCGTCCTGCCGGCGAACCCACGCCGTCTTGTAGAGCGCGAACAGGAGGGCCAGGACTCCCGCCGCGGGAACCAGAAAGAACGATTGAGAGATCACCCGGTTGTCTCCTCCATTGTCTCCCCGTCCGGGAGGGGATCTTTACGGTTGAACTGTTCCATCGCCCGGACAACGCCGCCCGAGACCCAGGCCCTCGCGCAGAGAACCGCGCTTTCGATCATCGCCGCGACCGACCCCTTCTCTTCCTCGAGGAATGGCTCCAGAACGTAGTCGGCGAGGTCCTTCCCCTCGGGCGGCGGCCCGATCCCGAGCCGGAGCCGAGAAAACTCCTCGCTCCCGATCGCCCGGATGATCGAGGCGAGCCCCTTCTGCCCGCCGTCGCTCCCCCTCGGCCGCACCCGGAGCCTTCCGAGCGGCAGGTTCGCGTCGTCCGAGACGACGAGAACGTCCGCGGGCGCAAGGTTGAAGTCCCCGAGAAGCGCCGCGACCGCCGCGCCGCTCCGGTTCATGAAGATCGCCGGCTTCGCGAGGACGACCCTCCTTCCGGCGATCCTCGAGCCGTGAAAGAAGTACGGTCCACGCCTCTCGAACGAACGACCCTCCCCGGCGAGCGCGTCCACCACGCGAAAGCCGACGTTGTGTCGAGTCGGCGCGTATTCCCTTCCCGGGTTTCCGAGTCCGACGACGGCGAGCAACGGGACCTCCCGGTCCGGAGGACGCGCCGGCTTCCCGCGCCGCGCGCTCGGACCGCGCCCGGCCTCGCGCGAGAGAACGGAAGCGGAGGGAGGCGGAAGCGGGGGCGAATCGCTCGCGCGCCTCGCGAGGACGGGGGAAGCTCCCTCGCGATGAAACCGGGCGCGGCATCCGGGCTAGAACCGGTTTCACAGCCTCCTCCCGCTGCGATCGGCTGCGAAGCAGGTTATGAACCCGATTCTAGGACTCTTCCTTCTTCCCCTTCGACTCTTCCTTCTTCCCCTTCGGCTCCTCTTTCTTTCCCTTCCCTCCCTCGGCGGCTTCCTCTCCCTCGGCGGGCGCCTCGGCGGCTTCCTCTCCCTCCACGGCCGCGACGGGAGCCGCCTCGACGACCTTGCGCGGGGTCGCCACCGAAACCACAGTGACGTCCGCGTGCGTGAGGAACTCCTCTTTGCCGCGCGGGATGTCCGCCACGCGAATCGAGTCGCCGATCATGAGGCCGCTCACGTCGAGCGTGTAGGACTCGGGGATCTCGTCCGGCCGGCAGCGGACATCGATCTCGCGGATATGCACGTCCATCACGCCGCCGAAGTTCTTCACGCCGACCGACTCGCCCGCGAGGAAGATCGGTACGGTGACGCTGTACTTCCGGGTGAGATCGACCTTGAGAAGATCGCAATGAAGGATCTGCCGCGTGACCGGATGCCTCTGCACCTCCCGGATCACCGTGGTGATCGGAGCCGTTTCCTCCCCGATCCGAAGGTCGATGAGGAGCGTCGCCCCGTGGCTCCTTCGCAGGAGAGGCCGAAGTTCCGTCAGCTTGATCTGGATCGCCTGCGCCGTCTCTCCGAAACCGTAGAGAACCCCCGGGACGACCCCGTCGGCCCGGAGCTTGCGGAGATCTCCCCTCGTGTCCGTCGAACGGGTCTCCGCCTGCAATGTCGCTTTCATGTTCCCGAACTCCCGGGGGAGAACCGATCCCCCTCTTGCGGCCCGCCCGACAGGGGGCCGGCCGATCCTCTAGTCCATGAAAAGGGAGCTGACCGACTCCTCCCGGTGAATCCTCTGAATCGCCTCTCCGAGCAGTTCCGCGACGGAAAGAACGCGGATCCTTCGGCTCGCGACGCGGAGGGGGATGGTGTCGGTGACCACAAGTTCCTTGATGAGCGAATCATCGAGGCTCTTGTGGGCCGGTCCGGAAAGGACCGCGTGTGTGATCGCTCCGTGGATATCTTTCGCCCCTTCTTTCTTCAGCAAATCGACCGCCGCGACGACGGTCCCCGCCGTGTCGATCAGATCGTCCACGATCAGCACGTTCTTGTTCTCCACGTCGCCGATGACGTGGTACACCTCGACGGCGTTCGGAAGGGGGCGCCTCTTGTCGATGATGGCGAGCCCCGCGTTCAGCCTCTTCGCGTACGCCCGCGCCATCTTCACGCTTCCGATGTCCGGAGAGACCACCACGAGATCCTCGCCGCGCATCGGCTCGAAGTGCTTGATGAGCACGGGAGCGGCGTACAGGTGATCGACCGGGATGTCGAAGAACCCCTGGATCTGGCTCGAATGCAGGTCCATCGTGAGCACCCGGTCCACGCCCGAGACCGCGATCAGGTTCGCGACGACCTTGGCGGAGATCGCGACCCGCGGTTTGTCCTTCCGGTCCTGCCTCGCGTACCCGAAGTAGGGGATGACCGCCGTGACGCGCCGTGCGGACGCCCGGTTGAGCGCGTCGCAGATCAGAAGGAGCTCCATGATGTTGTCCGCGGGGGCGAAGGTCGACTGGATCACGAACGCATCCACCCCGCGGGCGTTTTCCCCGATCGCGACGGAGATCTCCCCGTCGGAGAAACGGCGGATCTCGATCGCGGAAAGCCGGGTCCCCGCCGCGGCCGCGATCCGCTCCGCAAGGGACGGGTTCGCGAGTCCCGAGAAGATCTTCAAGCCGCTGTTCATGATCCCTCCGAGCGCCCCCGGGCGCCTCCGGACACAGAATCGCTAGTATAGAGACGGAGACATCCGCGGTCAAGCGAAAGACCGGGTAGACCGGGGCTTCCGAACCCGTTCCCGGTCAAGGCGTTGGCTGGGGCGGGAGGATTCGAACCTCCGAACCAGGTTCCAAAGACCTGTGTCATACCACTTAACGACGCCCCATTGTGACGACGCGGACTCGGTGACGTTTCGGGGACGGGACGTTTCGGGGACGCTGCTTTGCGCGTTCCCCGTGGAACGAACGAAACAACGTCCCCGACAAGAATACCCGAACGCAAGCAACAACGTCCTCGAAAAGGATCTCAGCGGGAGCTTTCCACCGTGGAAGCGGGCACACCCCCGGCCTTCGCCAGCTCTTCCCGGTACAGACCGAGAACCTTCGTCTCGATCTTCGCCCGCATCTCGTTGTTGATCGGATGGGCGATGTCTTGGAAGGATCCGTCGGAGCGCCTTCGGGACGGCATGGCCACGAAGAGGCCGTTGTTCCCCTCGATCACCTTCAGCCCGTGCACGACGAAGCAGTTGTCGAAGGTCACGCTCGCGAAGGCCTTCAGCCTGTCGTCGGGCCGGATGGTGACGCGGACTTCGCTAATCTCCATTCTGCTCACCGCCTTCGTTCGAGAGGCCCATGCTCGAGGATGGGAGGAATCGATATCCGGAGAAAGTCGGGTGAGCGACGGCGGCGAAGCGGCAATCGCGGAATCGGGAGGCGAGACCTTCCTCGTCGACCTCCCCGGGTGCGAGTACCCCGAAGAGGCTCGGTCCGCTCCCACTCATCCGAACGCCGCCCGGGCAGAAAGGCTCCATCCGACCCAGAAGATCCCGAAGGACGGGGGAGGCCGGCACCACCGCTTCCTCCAACCGATTGAACAGACAGCGAAGCACGTTGCCCGGCTCAGGGTCCGGCGCCTTCTTCAGATTAGACGACCGTCCGGCTCCTGTCAACGCCAATGTGTCGAACTCTTTATATACGAACGAGGTAGAGAGCCTGAGATCCGGCGTCACGACAAGGAATCGAGTGGAGGATGGGATGGGCGGATAGGGGCGCACGATCTCTCCGCGCCCCTCGCAGAGCCTCGTCCCGCCATACAAAAAGAAGGGGACGTCCGATCCGATCTCGGCGCCGATTCGCGCGAGCCGTTCGAGCGGCGCGCCCATCCCCCAGAGACGGGCAAGCCCGGCGAGGACCGCCGCCGCGTTCCCGCTCCCCCCTCCGAGCCCCGCCTCCGCCGGGATCCGTTTTCGAATCTCGATTCGGCAGCCGCACCCCGCCCGCTCCCTCTCGCGGAGAAGCGCCGCGGCGCGGAACGCGATGTTCCTCTCGCCGCTCGGCACGGAGACGTCGTCGCAAACGACCTCGATCCGGTCGGCTTGTTCGATCCGGATCGTGTCGGCGATCGAGAGGCTCTGCATCACGGTCGTCAGCTCGTGGAAACCGGACGCGGTGCGATCTCCGACCTCGAGAAAGAGGTTCACTTTGGCGAACGATTCGAGAAGGAGCGCCATGCATCACCGGTAAAGGATCGCCAGAACCGCTCCCGCCCAGAGGACGAGGTCGACGAGAAGGGGGCGGTCCGAGAAGAGGATCTCCGCGGGATTCCCGCCGAGCCCCTTTTCATGGACGAGATACATGTAGCGAAAAAGCCCGTACACGACGAACGGCACGGTGTAGATGAGACTCGACGTCCCGAATTTCTCCACCGTGTCCGGCCAGATCGTGTAGAGCGAATAGGAGAGCACGGTGATCCCGGCCGTCACGGCGACGATATGGTCGATGAGGCCGACCGAGTAATGGTCGAGAGCCGCTCGATGGCTCGCCGCCCCTTCGTCGAGAAGAAGAAGCTCGCTTCGCCGCTTGCACGCCGCGAGGAAGAGGGCCGCAAAGAACGTGCAGACGAGGAGCCACGGGGAAATGAGAACCCCCTCGTCGAATCCCTTGAGAACCTCGACCCCCGCGATCGCGCGGATCACGAAGCCGACCGCGATCGAGAGGATGTCGAGGAGAACCGCCTTCTTGAGCCGAACCGAATACGCGAGGTTTAGCGCGAAGTAGATCGCGAGCGACGCTCCGAATCCCGGCGACAGAGCGAAGCCGGCCGCGAGCGAAGGCGCCGCGAGGAGCGCGCTTCCGGCGAGGGCCGCCCGCGGGGAGAGGCGGCCGGAAGGGATCGGGCGGAGGCGCTTCGTCGGATGGGCGAGATCCTTCTCCCGATCAAGGAGATCGTTGAAGAGATAGATGCTCGATGCGGCGAGCGAGAAGAGAACGAACCCCGCGGCCGCCCGAAGGAGATAGGGCCCCTCGAGGAAATGGTGGGAGAAGATCACGCCCGCGAAGACGAGGAGGTTCTTCGTCCACTCGCGGATCCGCATCGACTCGATGAAGGGGCTCATCAACGCCTCGCCCCCCGCGAGAGGATATCCCGAATCCTCGCGAGGATCATCTCGAGAGCGACTCGGTTGTGCCCGCCCCGCGGAACGATCAGGTCCGCGTAGCGCTTCGAGGGCTCCACGAACTGTTGATGCATCGGCTTCACGGTGCTCAAATACTGCTCGATCACCGCGGGGATCGAGCGCCCGCGCTCGCGGACGTCGCGCCGGAGGCGCCGGATCAGGCGTTCGTCCTCGTCGCAATCGACGAAGATCCGAATGTCCATCCGTCGGCGGAGCTCGCCGTTCTCGAGGACCAGGATCCCCTCGAGGAGGATGACGGGGCAAGGCTCCACGCGCACCGTCTCGGAAAGCCGCGCGTGCTCGACGAAGCTGTACACCGGCCGGTCGATCGGCTCGCCCTCGAGCAGACGGTCGAGGTGCTCGATGAGAAGAGCGTTGTCGAACGCCGCGGGATGGTCGTAGTTCAGGGCGGCGCGCTCTTCGGCCGTGAGGTCGCTTCGATCGAGATAGTACGCGTCATGGTTGATGCCGACGGCGTCCTGCTCCGTGAGGGACTCGGCGATCCGCGCGGCGAGCGTCGTCTTCCCCGATCCGGTCCCCCCCGCCATGCCGATCACGACCGGCCGCGCCATCGATCGTTTGCCTTTCCTCGTTCGCTCCCCGGCGGTCGAGCGGCCCCACCTACGACCGCGAGATCAGGAAGACCCCGAAGCAGATCACGAACGTCCCGGCGAGCCGAAGAAGGGTCACCGGCTCGTCGAACAGATACCGCGAGCTGATCACGACGATCACGTACCCGAGGCTCACCATCGGGTAGGCGAAGCTCAGGTTCACGCGCGAGAGGATCACCATCCACATGAGAGCGGAGATCCCGTAGAGGCCGAAGCCTCCGAGCACGTACGGGTTCAGAAACGCCGCGGGGATCTTCTGGAGAACCTCTCCCGCGTGGATCTTCCCGATCGTGTTCATCCCGTGCTTCATCACGAGCTGTCCCACCGATCCGGTCGCCACGGAGAAGAGGATCATGAGGAAGTTCTTCAGAGTGGGGCTCATCTTCCCTCCACGGGTCGGGCGGTCCGTGCGCGCCCGGTCCATCAACGAATCACCGGAGGAAACCGGCGTCCCCAAAGGTACCCGAACCCCGCGGCCGCGCGCAATGCCCTCCTTCGGCCGGGCGTGTTCCACGCTTCAGGGACCGCCGAGGACGATCATGGAGGTCGCGGGGGGACTTCAGGGCAACGGAAATCCGTCACTGAGCATTCGGGCGGCCGGGTCCTGTCGGCCATCCGTCCGCTGCGATGCTCGCCAGTCGCCCTTTCGGGCTTGATGGCTGCGCTTCTCGCGGACGCCTGTGGCCGCCACCCGGCCGCGGTGTGGATCGAGGGCGCATTTCGGTGCCGGGCTACGAAACGACGAGAATTCCGTAGCCCGCCACCAAAATCCCGCGAGATCTCATACCCGGAGCAGCGTCACCGGAAGAGCGTCTTGATCGCACCCCACGATGCGGGCTCGATCGATGTCTCCTCGCAGGAGAACGTCGCGTCCATCAGGATGTTCACGGGGCCTAGTTGGTCCCCAAAAGTCTGCGGGGGACAGTAGGGAAACCCCTCTTCCCCGTAATACATGGAGTAAGCCACCGTCGGGATTGGGGCGCAGCCGATTTCCTGGTTCTTGCTGTTATTGTCGGTAATCAAGTACGGGCGCCCGCCCCAGTCCATGACCGCCGTCAACGCGACGAGATCGCTTTCCGTCGTTCCGAGCCCCGCGTAGTAGTTCCAGCGCTCGATCGGATCTTGGCGGTTCAATGATCCGATCGGGGGCCCTGCCTTGCAGTACGACGAATCCACCGGATACAAACGATAACTCACGGTGTAGGTGTATCCGGGGTGTGTGTATCGCCAGTACCACCAGAACCCCTCATTCGTGCACGGAGCTCCCGGGGTCTTTCCGCATTCCGACGGCAAGTCAAAGACGACACCCGCCTCATCCGCACAGCTCCAAGCCCACAAGTACACCCAGCCCGAGCACGTGTTGTAGTACGCAACCGAGCAGGCGTCGAGACGAAGAGACTCCCCTCCGTGCGGAACGACCTCATCCCGGATTTCCTGAAAAGGAATACGAGGCTTGGCCGAAGCGGCTCCGGCAAGAATCAAAACAACGAGGATCGCCGTGATTCGCGCGCCCACGATGGGACCCGCTACAGACCGGAAGCCTCCGGCCGGGTGGGAATGCTCTCTCGAGTCTTCTCTCATTGAAGCACCTCCGGGGGAATCATTGGACTATGCTGCCATTCTCACCTTCGCATGAGCCGTACGTGTCTGTCGAGATCTCCTTGGCGCCGCTCTGACGCCGGACTTGCATGGTCCCCAGCATGTCTATCGCAGCGACGCGATCTTCTTGAACCAAGGGTCGAATCCCTTGCATGTCAGTCTCAGGAAGTAGGTCCCGGAGGAGGCAAGACTCCCACTCGTGCTCTTCCCCGTCCAAACCACGACGCCCCATCCGTGAGAGCCGCGAATCCTCGGGAACTCGTACACGACTCTCCCCCCAATGTCGTAGATCCGGATCTCGATCTCCCTATCCGCGGCGGGGATGAAGTACCGGATCTCCACGCTCGCGTTGAACGGATCCGGAACTGCCTGAAGAACCAACGGTTCGTAAGGCTCTGGTCCCGGCGCGGCCTCGCCGCCCGGCACGGCCGAAGGAATCAAGGCCTCGCACAAGGGGATCGTATCCGTGCAGCTCGCGCAGACATCGAGAGCCCCGATGAGCCCGCACCCGGAATTCTCCGGCGAACACGGCGAGCTCTCGTGCAACGCGTAGAGGAAACATGGATTCGGCAGGCAAAGAAGCGGGTCTTCGTAGAGGAGCCCGAAGACCGAGTCGGAATCCATCGGAACTCCCGAAATGTCCGGGCCTGTGTTCATCCAGAAGTCCGAGCAGCTCAGCGTGACAATTCCCCCCAGAGAATCGCAGACGACCCCGCCTCCCTCCGAACAAGCGACGATGTTGTGGTGGAAGTCGAGCTGGAACGAACCGCTTCCGGAATACACGGCTCCTCCCTTGTTCGGCGCCGCCTTGTTGTGGACGAACGTGTTGTTCCGAATCACCGGGTGCTGGGGAACATCGCGCGCCTGCGTCGCGATCGCCCCTCCCGCCACATCCGCACTGCAACGATCGAAAACATTGAACTCGATGGTAGGGCTCGTTCCACCCCCCACCAGATAGATCGCCCCTCCATCCGATCCCCAGTTCTGATAGAAATGATTCCCCCGAACCACCCCACCGCTGTTCTCGAACACCAATGCCCCGCCCGGGTAGCGGGTCGTGTCCTCAGGTTCGCATCCGTTCCAGGAGAACACGTTGTTCTCGATCGCAGGGGCCGACTCGTGAGAAACAAACACTGCACTCCCTTGCGGCCGTCCAGTACCGCCACCCGTCGTACACTTGTTGTTCCGGAAAACGTTATCCACGATGCGCGGCGATCCGTACGTGCGCAGAGCACCTCCGTGACGACCCCGGTTGTGCTGGAAGACACAATCCCTGACCGTGACCGAGCCGGTCGCGGCATTCGTGCAGAACATGCCGCCCGCGCCGTAGGCCTCGCCCATAGAAATCCTTTCCGAATACCCATGCTCGAACGTGAAACCTCGGATCTCTACTGCAACCAGCGAAGCATCGATCGCGGAGGTATCACAGACCAACACGCAGACGTGGGGGGTCAACGTGTCCTTCCCCACGAAGGTATACCCCGCTCCTGCCACGCCAAGAACGACGATGCTGTCCCTGTCCACCGCGAACGTCGTGACGGATGTATAGAACTTCGGCGGAGGGCCTTCATGAAACATCTCATAGGGACGGGTGATCAGCGTGTCGTAGGTCCCCGGATTCACGCAGACCGTATCTCCTGCTGCGGCGGTGTCGATGCACGTCTGGATGTCGTTGCAGTCGCAGTCGGTTCCGATGTCGCCGTTGTCGTTGACCACCCAGACCCGTCCGGTCGCAGGCTTCTCGGCGACATACGGACAGCAAGGGAGGGAATCACATTCGGTGAGCGAGGAGTCGGGTTCGCCTTCACCCTGGTCGCCGTCGTCGTCTCCTCCCCCTTCGTCCTGCTCACCCGCCACGCAGACGACCGCTCCCTCGAATGCGGCGAACGTACCCTCCGTGAACTCCGTGTTCTGCCAGCCGCACATCGTGGAGTCCCAAGCGAGCGTCGCGCACTCTCCGCCTGCGATCGCTATGAACCGTAGACGGGCCACTTCTGACGGAAGGTGCAACGGTTGGC
>VGIW01000071.1 GCA_016867715.1 Candidatus Eisenbacteria bacterium
GCCTCGATCTCGGCCGGCGGAAGATCGTAGACGACGAACCGCGGGTTCTCTTCGGGCAGAACGAAAAAGCCGCCCGCCTCGCTCTTCCCCGCCGCGATCGATCCGCAAAGGAGAACGGCGAGCGCAGCGGCCGCTGCCGAACCTCCGATTCGCGTGCTCACGCTCTTCCCCTTTCGAAGTGGAGGACGTTGTTCCGAAGGTCCCGTTACGAGACTCGGCACGGAACGAACGCAACTGCGCCCCGACACGAGACCGTACAACCGATTGCCATTTCAAGGGTTATGGTAGCACATCTCGGCCCGGAGAGCAAGACGCCTACAAAGACCGATCCAAGGCGCGTCCGGTCCTTCGATCCCCGTCCGCTCTTATGGTACGATCGGTTGAGAAACCGATCTCTCGCGAGACGAGGCGGGAGGACCTTCCGCCGGATCCAAGGTGCCCATGATCCTTTACGTCCTTTTCTTTCTTTCCGGGGCGGCGGGGCTCGTGTACGAGCTCCTCTGGGTCCACCGGCTCACGCTCATCATGGGCGGGACGACCCACGCGATCACGACCGTGCTCGCGGCGTTCATGGGGGGGCTCGCGATCGGGAGCTTTCTCGCGGGCCGGCGCGCAGCGCGTCTCGCGTCCCCTCTTCGCGCGTACGGGCTTCTCGAGATCGCGATCGGCCTCTCCGCGCTCCTCATCGAGCTCGGCTTCTACGGCGCGGTTCCGTTCTACCGCTGGATCTACAACCTGGTCGGTCCGGAGCACATGGTTCCTCTCCACGCGGTCCGCTTCCTCGTCTCGGCGCTCCTTCTTCTTCTTCCGACGGCGTTCATGGGCGCGACGCTCCCCATTCTCATCGAGCACGGAGTTCGGAAGGACGCGCGCTTCGGAAACGTGACCGGAACTTTCTACGGCATCAACACGATCGGCGCGGCGGGGGGCGCGGCGCTCGCGGGTTTCTTCCTCATCCCTGAGCTCGGCCGGCACGGGGCGCTGTTCGTCGCGGTTCTCGGAAACCTCTCGCTCGGAGTCCTCGCGCTCCTTCTCCGCGAGCGGCTCGAAAGAGGGATCGCGGCCGCGCGTGCGGACGCGGGGAGAGATGCGAGCGAGACGCCGACTCCCGGCGCGGCGATGGGATCGCTCATCCGAGGTCTCGTGCTCGTCACGGTCGGCGTCTCCGGCTTCGCGGCGATGGCCTATCAGATCGCATGGACCCGCATCCTGCTCGTGCAGGTCGGCTCATCGGTCTATGCGTTCACGTCGGTCCTCGTCGTCTTCATCATCGGGCTCGGGATCGGCGCGTTCGCGATCGGTCTCACGGCGCACAGGATTCGAAGGCCGGTCTTCGTCCTCGGGATCGCCGAGGCCGCTCTCGGCCTCTCCGCCCTCTGGATCCTGCCGCGCTTCGCGGGGCTCTCCGCGAACGTCGTCGAGTGGCTCCGCACGATCGGAAGCACCGGCTCCGACTTTCTCGTGAAGCAGTTCCTTTACATCTTCGCGACGCTCCTCGTTCCGACGCTCGTGCTCGGGATGGTTTTTCCGCTCGTCGTCTACTCGGTCACGCGGATGCACCGCGAGGCCTCGCGAAACGTCGGGATCGCCTACGCGATCAACACGGCCGGCACGATCCTCGGCTCGATCATCGCCGGCTTCTTTCTTCTCGCCGGACCTCCGGGGATCGCGGGGACGATCGGCATCGCGGTCGCCCTCTCGGTTCTTCTCGGGATCGCGCTTCTTCTCGCCGACCGGCGGGCTCCCCTCGCGCTTCGACTCGGCGCTCTCGCGGTCCTCCTCGTTCTTCTCGCCTTCCGATGGGACGCGGCGCGGCGACACCCGCTCGACCGGGCGACGCTCACCGCGGGCGCCTTCCTCGGCAGCCTCGGGGATTCGGGCACGATCCTTTACTACCGGGACGGCCCCGACGCGACCGTCTCGGTCCACGAGCACGCCGGAGGCCGAACCCTCCGGATCAACGGGAAGCCGGACGCGAGCACCGGCGTCACCGACATGCCCACGCAGGTCACTCTCGCGCAGTTCCCTCTCCTTCTCGCGGCGAAACCCGAGAGGGTGCTGGTGGTTGGGCTCGGGGGCGGCGTGACGATGGCTTCCGCGGCGTCCCATTCGCGCGTCCGCTCGGTCGACGTCCTCGAGATCTCCGACGCGGTGATCGAAGCCGCGCGCACGTACTTCGGCCCCTATCTTCGGGGCGCCTTCGACGATCCGCGCGTCCGCATCCTCCGGAACGACGCGAGGAACCATCTCCTTCTCGCGCCCGAGCGGTACGACGTCATCATCTCGGAACCATCGAACCCCTGGCTCGCGGGGATCCCGAATCTTTTTACGAAAGAATATTTCAAGCTTGCTCGTTCCCGACTCGATCCGGGCGGCGTTTACTGCCAGTGGCTCCAGTCGTACGGGATGGCGCCCGGCGATTTTCTTCTGGTCGTCCGCTCATTGCTCGCGGTCTTCCCGAACGTGAGCCTCTGGCAGGGGCAGCACAACGACTTCCTTCTCATCGCGCGGGAGGAGAACGAGTCGATCCCCCTCGACACGCTCGCGCGCCGCATGCTTGAGCCGGAGGTCTATCGCGATCTCGAGACGATTGGCCTCGAGCATCCGGGCCGCTTTCTCGGCGCGTGTCTCGCCGATCACGCCGAGCTCGAGGCGTGGGCGGGGGAGGGACCGATCAACACCGACAACAACGGTCTCCTCGAGTTCTCCGCCCCTCTCCAGAGGCTCCGAAAGGATTCGCCGAAGATCGCTGCTTCTCTCGCGAGGCGCGCGGGGCGGCCCCTCGATTCTCTCCTCCTCGCCGATCCGGAGAGCGCCGATCATCGGAGCGTTCTCGATCTCGCCCAACGAAACCGGCAGGCGATCTACGCGATCTACGAGGCCTCGGTCCCCGCTCCCGATCCGGGCTCACTCTATCGTGTCGCCCGGAAGCTCCACCGGCTCGATCCGGCGGACTGGCGCGCTTACCGCATGGTCCAAGGCGTGGTCGACATTCTCGAACGGGAGAGACCGGGCGGAATCCCCCCGTCGAACGAAGAGACCCGCTTCTTCGAGAGCGTGCGCGCCCTCCCGGAGCCCGCAACCGGGCCTGTCACTCCCGAGGCGACGAAGAGGGGGCGCGTCGGCGCGTGGATCGAGGAGGCGCGGCCCGCTCTCGACGAAGGCCGCGCGATCGACGGGCGCGAGCTTCTCGCCCGCGCGTCTCTCTTCGGCGGGGACGAAGGAGAGCACGCGGCGGTCCTCGCCGAGCTCCGCGCCCGCGCCCTCTCTCCCGAGCCTTGAAGCCCGCCCTCGGCCCTTCTTAGACGAAACGGGAAGAAACACCGTTCCTGGGCCCGCCGTTCCCTCCGGTTCCCTTCTTCATTCCTCGATCGAACGGCCGGCGATGGAGAGACGCGCCCATATCCGTTATAATAGAAAGCGAAGCTGCTCCCCGAATCCGACCTCGCCGAAAGGAAGGCTCGATGAAACGGATCGTGATCTCCGCTCTTCTACTGACCGCGGCGCTCGCGGCCGCGTACCTTCTCTACGCGCCGCTCCAAGAAGATGCATCCCTCACGGCGGACGAGATCTCTGAGAAGATCATCCGGGAGAAGAAGGCGAGGCGTGCGGAGCGGGCCGCCGCCGGCCTCCCCTTCGGTCCGGGAGAGGAACCGAACGACTGGTCGTTCCGCCAGAGAGCCTATCCGTACGATCGTTTGAACTATGAAGAGCTCACGCAGGCGCTCGGCGAGGCCGAGACGATGCGGGAAGCCGCGCGGAAGAAGGGCCCGCGCGCGACCTGGGTCGAGAGGGGTCCGAGCAACATCGGCGCGCGGCTCGCCGATCTCGCGTTCGATTCGTCCGATCCGAACACGATCTACGCGGCGATGGCGAGCGGCGGCGTCTTCCGCTCGAGCGACGGGGGCGCTTCGTGGGTTCCCATCTTCGACGATCAGCCGGTGCTCACGATCGGCGCGATCGCCGTCGACCCGCTGAATCCGGACGTTCTCTACGTCGGGACGGGCGAGTCGGCCGCGAGCAGCTTCAGCTGGTTCGGGATCGGGATGTTCAAGTCGGAGGATCGAGGGAACACCTGGAGAGCGATCGGGCTCGAGGAGAGCCGGGCGATCGCGCGGATCGTCGTCGATCCGATCGACACGGACCGGATCTGGATCGCGGCGTGCGGCGTTCTCTTCGGAACGGGCGGCGAGCGGGGGATCTACCGTTCGCTTGACGGGGGCGAGTCGTGGACCCGCGTTCTCTTCGTCAACGACTCGACCGCCGCGATCGACGTCGCGATCGACCCGACGAAGCCGGACACGGTCTACGCGGCGATGTGGGAGCGCGTGCGCGGTCTCACCTACCGCCGCTCCGGAGGGCCGGGGAGCGGGATCTGGCGCTCGCACGACGGCGGCGACACATGGACGCTTCTCACGAGCGGCCTCCCGAGCGCGGGTCCCAGCGTCGGCCGGATCGGGCTCTCGGTCTCGGCATCGAGTCCGAACGTCGTCTATGCGATCTACGACATCGTCGGGGAGGGAGCGCGCGTCTACAAGACAACGAACGGCGGGAACTCCTGGACGCGAACGAACGACTCGGCCGTCTCCCACATCCATAGCTCGTTCGGATGGTACTTCGGGCAGATCCGCGTCGACCCCTCGGATCCGAACCGGGTCTTTGCGCACGGCGTCCCTCTCTACCGGTCCGAGAACGGGGGGTCGAGCTGGTCGGAGGTCGGCGAGGAGGTTCACGTCGACCATCACGCGATGGCATTCGATCCGTCGAACCCCGACCGCATCTTCGAGGGGAATGACGGTGGCATTTACGTCTCGACGGACGAGGGGGATACCTGGACGAAGCTCTACAATCAGCCGACCAACCAGTTCTATGCGATCACGATCGACTACCTCCATCCGGAAAGGCTCTACGGCGGAACGCAGGACAACGGAACTCTTCGCACGCCGACCGGCGCGATCGACGACTGGGAATCCATCCTCGGCGGGGACGGCTTCTACACGATCGTCGACCCGAGGAACTCGAACATCCTCTTCGCCGAATACCAGTACGGGAATCTTTATAAGTCCACGAACTTCGGCGCCTCGTGGAGCTGGGCCCTGAGCGGGGTGAACAGCGGCGACCGAAGAAATTGGTCGACGCCGGTCGTGCTCGATCCGTCGAACCCGGATCGGATGTTCTACGGAACTTACCGCCTCTATCGATCGACGAACGCCGCCTCCTCGTGGAGCGCCGTGAGCGGCGACCTCACGAACGGGAATCAAGGCGGGAACTACGGAACGATCACGACGATCGCGGTCAGTCCGGTAAGCGGGAGCGTGATCTGGGTCGGGACGGATGATGCGAACCTCTGGGTGACGACGAACGGAGGGGGGAACTGGACGAAGGTCTCCGGTTCGCTTCCGAACCGATGGGTGAGCCGCGTCGCCGCCGATCCGATCGATCCCGCGGTCGCGTACGCGACGTTCTCCGGGCTTCGTTGGAACGAGGAGATCGCGCACGTCTATCGGACGGATGACTACGGCGCGACGTGGACCGATTGCAGCGGGAACCTTCCGGGGGCGCCGGTGAACGCGCTTCTCGTCGACCCGGACGATCCGAACACCCTCTACCTCGGATCGGACGTCGGTTGCTTCACCACCTCGGACCTCGGTGGGGCTTGGTACGCGCTCGGCGAGAACCTCCCTTCCGTGCCGGTCTACGATCTCGCCTTCCATCGCCCGACGCGAACCCTCGTCGCGGGGACGCACGGGCGTTCGATGCACTCCCTCGCGATCCCGACCCCGACCGGCGTCGCGCGAGCGGAGTCCGCGCCGCCGGCCGCCAAGCTCTCCCTTTCGACTCGGCCGAACCCTTTCAACCCGAGAGGAGAGATCGTGTACGTTCTCGAGGAGAGCGCGCCGATCACTTTAGGGGTCTATGATCTCGCCGGGCGGCTCGTGAAACGCCTCGCCGAGGGAACGATGGCCGCCGGAGAACATCGAAGCGTGTGGGACGGGTCGGACGAACCAGGCCGCCCCGCCTCGAGCGGCACGTACTTCCTCCGGTTGGAGTCCGGAGACTACGCCGCGACCCGGAAAATCAGCCTCGTGAGGTGAGGTCATGAAGTCGCGATCGTTCTCGAACCTTCCTCTCTCTCTCCTCACTCTTCTATGTCTCGCGCTCGCCGCCGCGCCGGCCGCGCCGGACACCGCGTACGACAACACGTACGCGAAGGACTTCATCACCGACGCTCCCTGGCGCGTGATCGACGCACACACGCCGATCCCGATCACAATCGTCCTCAAGGACTGCGACGTGGACGACATCCGGGAGCTCCATTGGATCCGCTGCAAGGACGTGACCGGGGGCGGTTCCACCGTTCTCTGGCACCACAACTTCGGAGACGAGCGGATCGGAAACGACCCGAGCGAGCACAACTATTGGACGTACATCACGACCGTCACCGAGGGGCACCCGTCCCTTCCGAACGGCACGCTCCTCACGCCCGCGGCTCTCGGATACGGGACAGGGGACGCGATCCAGCTCGAGGTGGCGATCTACTATCGCGACGACTGGTTCAACTACACGGACGGGCGGACGCTCCGCGTCCGCGTCGGGAGCGGTCCTTTCCCGCGGCCGGAAGGATGGTACGGCGGCGACACGCATTTCCACACGATGTACACGAACAACCTCTACGAGTTCGGCGCGCCGATCCCCGCCGTGCGGCTCGCCGCGACGGCGATCGGTCTTCAATGGCTCACGACGACCGATCACTCGTGCGACCTCGACGAGACGGGGGACGGCGCGTATTCCTACGCGACGCATCAGTGGGAGTACACGATCCAATCGCCCTCCGGAACGACGACGGTCGTTCGGAACAACCTCGACTACGGTTCCTCGTGGCACGCTCTCGGCGCGGATGCGCTCGAAGCGGACGGGCCGGACCTTCGCGTCACCCGCGGGGTCGAGATCAACCTCGCCTCGATCGATCCGGACACGCAAGGAAAGACGCTTCATTGCCTCTTCTACAATCCCGAGTACATCCACTCGCCGCTCTCCGGAGCGGCCGGCGAGCGTCCGGTCATTCCCCCTCTCGACACGGGGCTCGACGCGCTCGCGCCGGAGGGTTTCGCGTACGCCGCGCACCCGATTTCGGATCTCTCGGCGGAGTTCGGAGGGATCGATCTCGGCGTGAACGGAACCCGCTGGCGCGATCAAGATCTAGCGGTGGCTCTCTCCCGCGCGCGCTTCATCGGTCTCGAGGCGTTCAACACGCGCGCCACGCGGCGTTCCTCGAACCAGGAGAACCCGTGGGCCGACTTCGACGCGGGTTCCGCGCCCGCGAACCCGTATCCGAACGAGCTCCTCGAGGGGATCGCGCTCTGGGATTCGCTCCTCGCTGCGGACATCGCTTTGGGACATCCGCGCAAGATCTTCCTCTCCGGCGGGAGCGACGCGCACGGCGACTTCAACTACGCCTCGTACACGAGCCTCGACAACTACGCGGAGGACAACGCGCTCGGCAAGGTGCAGACCGTGGTCCGCGTCCCCGGGCATGGCCCCGACAGCCTTCCGCCGATCGACGCGATCCTCGATGCGTTCCGCGCAGGGCGGTCGGTCGTGACGGACGGACCCTTCCTCGAGATCGGGCTCGACCGGGACGGGGACGGCGACTGGTACGAGGAGGAGGATGTTTCGATCGGCGGCGAGGGGATCGTCGGAACGGAGTCGCCGCTTCCGCTCCGCATGCGATGGGGCTCTCTCTCCGAGTTCGGACCGGTGGTGGCGGTCACCCTCGTCTCCGGAAACGGCTCGGGAACCGCGACGATCGCGAGCTTCGACCCGACCCTCTCGGGCGAGGGTTTCTCAGGAAGCGAAACGATCGACCTTGGAACATTCGGGTTTGAAGGAAATCGCTTCTTCCGCGCGGAGCTTCGAACCGACGACGGGGACGCGGGGCATCGCGCCTACACGAACCCGATCTGGCTCACGTTCGATCCGAACGTCGGGATCGCGGCGGAGACGCCTTCCGTGTCATCCGCGGTCGCCCTCTCCGCTCAGCCGAACCCGTTCAACCCGGCGACGATGATCGTTCTCCGTCTCCAGAAGCCGACGGAGGTCTCTCTCTCCGTCTTCGATCCGAGCGGCCGCCTCGTGCGCGCGCTCCTCGAGGACGAGGATCTCTCCGCCGGTCGTCACGTGATTCCTTGGAGCGGATCGGACGCGAGCGGAAGGACGGTTCCCTCGGGGCGCTACCTCGTTCGTCTCGACGCGGGGAGCGAGACGAGAACCGCGAAGCTTCTTCTCATGCGATGATCGGCTTCCGGCGGCCGGCGGCTCCACCCGCTCGGGGCGATCGATCGCCTCAAGGGGCGAGAGGACCGTCCGGATCGAGATCGCCCGTCGAGTAGTCCAGAAAGCGCTGCTGCCGGAGAAGCGTATAGCGCGCGCGCACGCTCGCGCTCGTCGCGACCGTCCGGTCGGCCCGTCCCGAGATCACCTCGTACAGAGTCGCGGCGCCCGCCGCGTAGCGTTGCTCGATGAACTCGAGCGCCTTCTCCGCCGCGCGGAGCCTCGCTTCCGCCGCGTCCAGCCTCTCGCGGGCGGAGTCCCGCTCCAAGTGCGCGCGGCGAACATCGAGCGCCGCCTCTTGACGGCGATCGGACAAAGCCGGATCGGCATTCTCTCTTTCGATGCGCGCCCGATCTTCCCTTCTCGCTCCGCTCAAGCGATTCTGCGGATCACGAGGATCGTCATATCATCCGATTGAGGGCGGACTCCTGCGTGCGCGCGCACCGCGGCGACGAGCGCCTCGATGAGCGCCTCGGCCGAATCGTTCCGGTGCGCCCGAAGAAAATCGAGCAGTCTCGTTTCGCCGAACTCCTCCCCGATTTCGTCGCCGCTCGCATCCATCGCCTCGGTGATCCCGTCCGAGTAGGCGACGAAGAGGTCTCCGGGGGCGAGAGGAATCGTGTCGCCCTCGTATGCGGAATCCTCGAGCGCTCCGAGCATCATCCCTCCCTTCGCGAGACGGAGCGGCCCCTCCTCGCCTCGGAAGAAGAACGGGTAGTCGTGGCCCGCGCAGCAATAAGAAAGGCGGTGTTCCGCCGAGTCGAGCACCCCGTAGAAGAGGGTCGCGAACTTCACCGGATCCGTGCTGTGGAAGAGAAGCCGGTTCGATCGCCGCATGCACTCGCTCGGCGCGCAGTCGACGAGCGCTTGACCCCGGATCGTCGCCTGAAGATTCGCCATGAGAAGAGCGGCCGGGAGCCCCTTCCCCGTGACGTCTCCGAGACAGAAGGCGAGGCGGGCGGTATCGATCGGGATGAAGTCGAAGTAGTCTCCGCCGACGTCCATCGCCGGGAGCGACCGCCCGGCGATGTCGTATCCCGCGAGCCGAGGCGCCTCCTTCGGGAGGAGCCGCTCTTGGATTTCCGTCGCGAAGCGGACCTCCTGGCGCATGCGAAGAAGCGCCTTCTCTTCTTCGTAGAGACGCGCGTTCTCCACAACCTGAGCCGATTGCGCGGCGAGAATCGCGAGCAGACGCTGATCGTCGACCGTGAATCCACCCGGTTCCTTCTTGTTGTAGACGGTGAGGACCCCGGTGAGCTCCCCTTTCACGAGAAGAGGCACCGCGAGTAGTGATTGAACCGAGACGTCCCATCGGACGCCGCGGAAGCGGTCGTCCGTCTTCGGATCATTCACGAGCAAAGGTTTCTTGTGGATTTGCATCCATCCGAGCAGCGACTTGTCGAGAGCATACGCCGGATGCGCGCTCGTCGAGCTCGCGAGGCGCGTGCGCACGAGCGTCTTGAGCATGTCCTCGTCGCTCTTCCTCTCGACGAGATGAACGACCCCTTGCTCGGCCCCCACCGCACGGAGCGAACGGCGCACGATCGTGTTCATGATCTCCCCTGAGTCGAGCGAGGCCCCGATCTCCCGCGAGAGATCGTTCAGGGTCGCGAGCTCCTCGACCGCCCGCCGAAGACGCTTGTTCTCCTCGAGAAGCGCGTTCGCGTTGGGGCGGCCGCCCGCTTCCGAGGTCATTGACCGCATTCCGAGCGCGGAACGCCGCGGGTCATGGGGTGCGTGCTCATCCGGCCTCTCCTCCTCCCTCGTCTTCCGGAAGCGTACCGGCCCCGCCTCCGCTTCTCAAGTCTTTCTCCCCGCCGTCTTCTCCCGGTTCTCGTGCTATGCTCGCCATCTCGGAGACAGCAAGATCGATGCGACCGAAATGGAGAAACTCCATGCTCGTCCCCACGCTGATCCTGGCCTCGCTCGCGTGCGCTCTTCTCGCGGTAGGCTACGCGCAAGGGGAAGGGGCCCACCTTCGCGGGACTCGGCTCGCCCTCGCGATGATCGTCGAGGTTCTCCCTCTTTTCGTCTTCGCCTTCCTCGTCGCCGGGATGGTCCAGGTTCTCGTCCCGCAGGAAACAACTCACCGCTGGGTGGGCGGAGGCTCCGGGATGCGCGGGATCCTCCTTGGAACAGTGGCCGGCGGTCTCGCCCCCGGGGGCCCTTACGTCAGCCTTCCGATCGCGGCGGGGCTTCTCCGTTCGGGGGCCGGGGGGGCAACGATGGTCGCGTTCCTGACCGGCTGGTCCCTCTGGGCGGTCGGGCGGCTTCCGATGGAGGTCGGGATTCTCGGCTGGAGGCTCACGCTCATCCGCGTGGCGAGCACGTTCTTCTTCCCGCCGATCGCGGGGGGGATCGCGCACACCTTCTTCAACACTCGATAGGCGGGCGGGGGCGGCTACCGCTTGAAATGGCTGATGACGCTCTGGATCAACTCGTCGAGTGCGACCTTCGGCTCGAAACCGACGGCCTCGTGGATCCGGGTGAGATCCGGAACGCGGCGCTGCATGTCCTCGAACCCCTGTTCGTAGGCCCTCTCGTACGGGACATACTCGATCGGAGAGGAGGAGCCGGCCAGCTCCCTCACCCGCGCGGCGAGATCCTCGATGGTGATCTCGTGGTCCGATCCGATATTGAAGATCCTCCCCACCGCTTTCTCGCTGCGGGCGAGGCGCACCACCCCCTCCACCACATCCTGAACCGATGAAAAGCAGCGGCTCTGCTTGCCGTCGCCGTAGACGGTGATCGGGACCCCGAGGAGCGCCTGCTTCACGAAGCGCGGAAGGACCATCCCGTACTGCCCGGTTTGGCGCGGGCCGCAGGTGTTGAAGCAACGGACCACAACGACGGGAACCTTCTTCTCGCGGTGATAGGCAAGGGCGAGAATCTCGTCCACAACCTTCGTGGCCGCGTAGCTCCATCGGTTCACCGTTGGCGAGCCCATCAGCCGATCCTGATCCTCGCGGAAGGGGAGCGAGTTCGACTTGCCGTAGATCTCCGATGTGGAGAAGAGGATGACCTTCTTCTTCCCCCGATTTGCCTGCTCGAAGACGATCTCGGTCCCGCGGATGTTGATCTGGATCGACTTCAGGATGTTCTCGATGACGTAGGCGACGCCGACCGCCGCCGCGAGATGATAGACGGTGTCGGACTCGTCGATCAGATCCCCCATCACCTGTTCATTGAGAATCGTATCGATGATGTATCGAAAGTTCGGGTGTTGTTCCAAGTGGGCGATGTTCTCGAAGGAACCGGTGGAGAGGTCGTCGATGATCGTGACCTCTTCGCCGTCCGCGAGAAGCCTCTCGGCGAGATGCGAGCCGATGAAGCCGGCCCCGCCCGTGATCAATGCTCGAGCCCTTCCCATTCCCGTCAACTCCCCCGCGACTCGGGACCGCCGGCCGGGAGGCTCGACCACTCGATCACCGCCTCCGCGACGCGCTCCAGGTCCGAATCCGAAAGCTCGGGCCCGATCGGAAGGCAGAGAACCTCCCGCGCGGCTTTCTCCGCGGTTGGGAACGAGCCGAACCGCCCCCCATAGACCGGCTGCTCGTGAAGGGCCGCCGGATAGTGCACGGACGATGCGATTCTCCTCTCGGCGAGAAACTCCTGCAACCGATTTCTTCCCGGGGTCCGCACGGCGAACTGGTGCCAGGCGGACACGAAGCCGGACGGCTCGGCGGGAAGCCGGAGCGGAAGAGAGACGAGGCGTTCCCGGTACACGCGCGCGATCGCGCGCCGTCTCTGGTTCCATCCGTCAAGGAGCGGGAGCTTGATCGAGAGGATCGCGGCCTGCATCGCGTCGAGGCGGCTGTTCCATCCGAACCGCTCGTGCCGGTACTTCCCCGTTTGTCCGTGATCGCGGAGGCACCGAATCGTCCGTGCATCGTCCTCCCGGTTCGTGGTCACGAGCCCGCCGTCTCCGCAGGCCGCCAGGTTCTTCGTCGGATAGAACGAGAACGCGGCGAGATCCCCGAGGTTCCCCGCCTTTCTTGCGCCGATCGAGGCCCCGAACGCTTGGGCCGCGTCCTCGATGATCGGGATCGCGCGGCCCCCGAGCGCGTCGCGGATCGCCTCGATCGGAGCGGGAAGACCGTAGAGGTGCACGGGGACGATCGCCCGTGTTCGATCGGTGAGCGCCGCGGCGACCGCCTCCGCCGAGACGTTCAGCGTCTCGTCGTCCACGTCGACGAAGACGGTCGAGGCGCCGGTCCTCTCGATCGCCTCGGCGATCGCGAAGAAAGAAAACGCGGGGGTGATCACCTCGTCCCCCGGGCCGACGCCTGCCGCGATCAGCGCGAGGTGGAGCGCGTCGGTCCCCGAGGCGACCCCGATCGCCTCCCGCACGCCCAAGTAAGAGGCCGCCTCCTTCTCGAAGCGATCGACCGCTTCCCCGAGCACGAAATGCCCGCGATCGAGGAGGTCGCCGATCGCCGAGAGGATCGGTTCGCGCAGAGGGCGATGCTGGGCGGCAAGATCGAGAGCGGGAATCCGCGTTCGGGGAGCGATGTCGCGCGTCATTGCATGTAACCTGCCCTGCGCAGGCAAGAGACGGAAAGGCTAGGCGCCGCCCGCCGCAAGGTTCCGAAAGTGATCGATGGTTCGCTCGAGCCCTTCGCGGAGACCGACCTTCGGCTCCCACCCGAGAATCGTGCGCGCGCGGCGGATGTCCGGTTGACGGACCTTCGGATCGTCCTGCGGGAGATCGCGGTACTCGATGCGCGAGGAGCTTCCGGTGATCTCGAGGATTTCCTCGGCGAACCTCGCGATCGTCATCTCCGCGGGATTCCCCAAGTTGACCGGGTGCGTCTCGTCCGAGAGGAGAAGCCGGTAGATTCCATCCACCAGGTCGGACACATAGCAGAACGAGCGCGTCTGGGTGCCGTCTCCGAAAACCGTCAGCGGTTCGTGATTCAATGCCTGAACGATAAACGTCGGAACGACCCGCCCGTCGCGCGCCCGCATCCTCGGCCCGAACGTGTTGAAGATCCGGGCGATCCGCGTCTCGACTCCGTGCGTCCGGTGGTACGCCATCGCGAGGGCCTCGCCGAAGCGCTTCGCCTCGTCGTACACGCCCCGCGGTCCGATCGGGTTCACGTTCCCCCAGTACGACTCCTCCTGCGGATGGACGAGCGGATCGCCGTACACCTCGGAGGAGGAAGCGAGCAGAAACCGCGCCCCCTTCGCCTTCGCGAGGCCGAGCGCCTTGTGCGTTCCGAGTGCTCCCACCTTGAGGGTTTGGATCGGAAGCTCGAGATAGTCGATCGGGCTCGCCGGGGAAGCGAAGTGGATGACCGCGTCGAGCGATCCGGCGACGTAGATGAACTCGGTGACGTCGTGTTGGACGAACCGGAAGCTCGGGTTCCCGATCAGGTGCTGGAAGTTGTCCGGGTTCCCGGTGATGAAGTTGTCCATCGCGACGACCTCGTGGCCCTCGCGGATCAGAAGGTCGCAAAGATGGGAGCCGAGGAATCCGGCCCCTCCGGTCACCAGCGCTCGCATGCCCGCACTCCCTCGCGGCGCCCCGGCGGGGCCGCCGATTCCCTTTCGATCAGGGCCTTCCGACCGAGAAGTACTCGAACCCCGCGTCGCGCACCTTGCGCGGCTCGTAGACGTTGCGGCAATCCACGAGAACCGGCTTCGCCATCGCCGAGCGGATCCCGGCGAAGTCGAGCTCCCGGAACTCGTTCCATTCGGTCATCACGACAAGGACGTCCGCCCCCTCCGCCGTCCCGAGCACTGATCCGGTCAGCGCGAGATCGGGGATCTCCTTCTTCGCGTTCGGCCCCGCCACCGGGTCGAAAGCCCGCACGTCGGCCCCCTCGCCGCGAAGGATCCGGATCACGTCGAGCGCGGGCGACTCCCGAACGTCGTCGGTGTTCGGCTTGAACGCGAGGCCGAGCACGCCGATCCGCTTCCCCGCGAGGCTCCCCCCCGCGGCCCGCCGCACCTTCGCCGCCATCTCCGCCCGGCGCCTCTCGTTCACCTCGACGACCGCGCGCGTGATGAGCGGCTCGACCCCCGCCTTCTCCGCGATCTGGATGAGCGCGCGCGTGTCCTTCGGGAAGCAGGAGCCGCCGAATCCCGCTCCCGCGTGGAGGAACTTGGGACCGATCCGCCCGTCGAGCCCCATCCCGATCGCGACGGTGTTGACGTCCGCTCCGACCCGCTCGCACACGCTCGCGATTTCATTGATGAATGAAATCTTCGTCGCGAGAAACGCGTTCGACGCGTACTTGATCATCTCGGCGGTCGCCACGCTCGTCTTCACGATCGGCGTGTCCAGAAGGTAGAGAGGCTCGTACACCTCCGAGATGATCTCGGCGGCGCGCGGGCTGTCGGTTCCGACGATGATCCGGTCCGGCCGCATGAAGTCCTGGATCGCGCTCCCCTCGCGGAGAAACTCCGGATTGGAGACGACGTCGAACTCATGCTTCGCCGTTTGGTTTCCCCGAACGATCTCCGCGACGAGCGCGCCGGTCCCAGTCGGGACCGTGCTTTTCGTGACGATCACCTTGTAACCGTTCATCGAGCGTCCGATCTCGGCCGCGACCTCATTGACGTACGTGAGATCCGCGTTCCCCGCGTCGTCGCTCGGTGTTCCGACGGCGATGAAGAGAACTTCCGAATCGCGAACCCCCTCCTCGATCGACCGGGTGAAAAGAAGGCGCCCCCCCGAGATGTTCCGCCGGACCATCTCCTCGAGACCGGGCTCATAGAAGGGAACCTGGCCCATTCGAAGGAGACGGATCTTCTCCTCGTCCACGTCCACACAGAGAACTCGGTTGCCGAAATCGGCAAGACACGTCCCCGTGACGAGCCCGACGTAGCCCGTGCCGACCACGCAGATCTTCTTCATGCACGCCTCCGATCCGATCGCCCGGGAGCGGCCGCTCGAACGCGCATTTTCCCAAGGGATCCGCCCCGAAGTCAATGACGAAGGCGGGGCCTCGTGCTACCCTACCCGCCGGCAATGGACGCGCTCTACCGACGATGTCTGCGCCCCCTTCTCTTCCGGCTCGATCCGGAAACGGCGCACGCCGCCGCTCTCCGCGCGCTCTCCTTGTGGGCCGATCGACCGCCTCCGACCGGCCCGCGGCTCGCGGTCGCGATCGCCGGGATCGCCTTTCCGAATCCGCTCGGGCTCGCCGCCGGGTTCGACAAGGACGGGAGCCGGGCGCACCTTCTCTCGAGACTCGGGTTCGGGCACGCCGAGATCGGGACGGTGACCCCGAGGCCGCAGGCGGGAAACCCGAAGCCTCGCCTCTTCCGCCTCCCGGAGAGAGAGGCGCTTCTCAATCGTATGGGGTTCAACAATTCAGGTGCGGATCGAACGGCGCGGATTCTCGCGCTTCGGATGGCCGGAACGCCGCGGCGGATCCCGATCGGGGTCAGCATCGGGAAACAGCGCGAGACCGCGATCGACGAGGCGGAGAGAGACTACCGCGAGGCGGCGGCAGCGGTCCTCCCCGTGGCCGATTTCCTCGTCGCGAACATCAGCTCGCCGAACACGCCCGGTCTTCGCTCGCTGGAGGCCCCCGGCCGGCTGGAGCCGCTTCTTCGGGCGATCCGCCGCGAGGCGGAGGAGCGCGCGAGGGTTCTCGGGCTCCGCACTCCCCCGCTCTTCGCGAAGCTCTCCCCCGACCTCTCGGACCGCGCGCTCGAGGAGGCAGCCGGCGCGGCGCGGGCGGCCGTCTGCGACGGGCTCGTTCTCACGAACACGACGACCGATCCCTCTTTCCTCGAGGCGTTCCGCCGCGGCGAGGGCGGGGTCTCCGGGAGACCGCTCGCGGCGCGGGCGCTCGAGGCGGTGCGGATCGCGCGGCGGGCGACCGAGGGCGCGCTCGTCCTCGTTGCGGTCGGCGGGATCTTCAGCGGAGAGGACGCGTACCGGCGGATCCGCGCCGGTGCATCTCTCGTGCAGCTCTACACCGCGCTCGTGTACGAAGGGCCCGGCGTCGCGCGGGCCATACTGAGGCAGCTCGAGGAGCTTCTCGCCCGCGACGGCTTCGCGAACGTCTCCGATGCGGTGGGAACGGAGTGACGATCGAGCATTTCGGCGCCGGTCGTTGTTTTCCGGATCTTGGTGTCTGTCGCCAAACTAACGGAAGACGAGCACTTCCCCCTCGGCTTCCTGCTCGGCGACGAGAAGCTTGACGCCGTCCCACCGGTTCGCCCGAAGCACGCGGCGGGCTCCGGCGAGAGCGATCTCCGGACGGTTGTTCTCCGCGGAGAGGTGCGCGAGGAGAACGACTTCGAGCCCCTCGTGGGCGGAGCCGGCGAGGGCGGCCTGGGTCGCTCGGTTCGAGAGGTGTCCGAAGTCGCTCAGGATCCTTTCCTTTAAGTACCAAGGATACGACCCGGCCCGAAGCATCTCCTCCTCGTGGTTCGACTCGATCACGAGCGCGCGCGCCCCCGCGATCGCCCGGCGGACCGTCCCGTCCACCCGCCCGAGATCGGTCGCGAACGCCACCGGGCCCGCCCCGCACTCGACGCGAAAACCAACCGGATCCTCGGCGTCGTGCTGCACGGAAAACGGATGGACGCGGAACGGCCCGACCGCGAACTCGCGCCCCGCCTCGATCGCATGGGTCGGGCCCGGTCCCGGGCGGGAGAGGGAGTCCAGCGTCCCGTAGGTTCCGTAGAGGGGGGCGGGGCATTTCTTTCGGAAGTTCTCGAGCCCCGAGACATGGTCGCGGTGCTCGTGGGAGATCAGGATCCCCTCGATCGAATCGAGCGTCACGCCCATTCGACCGAGCGCGCGGGAGAGGCGTCGCGCCGAGATCCCGCAGTCGACCAGGAGATAGCTCCCCTCCGCCCCGACGACGTAGGCGTTCCCCTTGCTTCCGCTCGCGATCGAGCAGAGCTCAAGCATCGTTTCCTCCGCTCCCCGGCTTCACGATCGGTACCCCCGCGCGACAGAGCGGACACTGATCGGGCGGGAGCGCCTCGATCGGAAGGCGGGCGATCGCATGGAAGGGGATCGGGAAGCACGCCTCTCCCCCCGAGCGGTCGACGAGAGCCCCGACCGCCGAGACCTCCGCCCCCGCCTCCTCCGCGAGGCGAACCATCCGAAGGGCGGCGCCCCCCGTCGTGACGACGTCCTCGACCACGACCACCCGCTCCCC
>VGIW01000072.1 GCA_016867715.1 Candidatus Eisenbacteria bacterium
CGTTCCAGATCAACCAGGAGCTCCTTCGCCTCGCGAAGAAGGACGCGCTCGTTCTCCATTGCCTGCCGGCGCACCGCGGCGAGGAGATCACCGACGAGGTGATCGACGGCCCTTACTCTGTCGTCTTCGACGAGGCGGAGAACCGCCTGCACGCGCAGAAGGCGGTCCTCGAATGGCTGCTCGCGTGAGAAGAGGCGCGCCGCTTCTCGCCCTCGTCCTTCTCGGGTGCGCGCAGATGGGCGCGCCCCCGGGGGGACCGGTCGACGACACGCCGCCGTCGATCCTCTCGACGTTCCCCGCGGCCGACTCGACCGGAGTCCGTCCGCCCTTCGTCGCATCGATCACGTTCAGCGAGAAGATGGACAAGCGTTCCGTCGAGAAGACGCTCCGCGTCTTTCCGCCCCCCGGACGGATCCGGACCGAATGGGACACAAACACGCTCTTCGTCGAGAACGACTTCTTCGCGCGTGCGGATGCGGCGCCGGAGGGACCGATCACGATTCTCGTTTCCGGGCAAGCCGAGGATCGGAGGGGGAACAAGATCCGCGAGCCGTTCTCGTTCACGTTCACGTCCGACGAGAGCCTCCCGAGAGGAAGCGTGAGCGGCACGATCGAGGGGCTGTCCAAGTCGCCGCAAGCGCCGCCCGCGACCGTTCGTGCGATCCTGCCGATGGAGAGCGATTCGGCTCCGGCGCGCGTGCTCCTCGAAGGGGAGGCCTCACGGGAAGGGGCGTTCCGACTCCGCCCTCTCCCACTCGGGGAGGGGGGACCGCGCCTCGTGCTCGCGTTCCAAGACGAGAACGAGGACGGAACGATCGATTTCGATAGAGAACTCTACGGCTACTCGGTTTCGTTCGCGCTCACGCCGGAGCAGCCGGCCGCCGACTCGCTCCGGATTCGGCTCGTGAGCGCCGACACCCCCGGATCGATCGAGGGGATGGTGGCGATCGACGAGGGGACCGATTCGCTTGTCGTCGCCGTGGAGGCAGAGGACGACACGGCCGCGGCGCCGTCCCTCGTGGAGCCGGATTCGACGGGTGCGTATCGAGTTACGGACCTCCGAGCCGGCGCTTATCGGGTTCGGCTCCTCCGCGGCTCGTTCGAGAAGATGCGCGTGGACGGCCTGGAAAGCGCAACCTCCGTGCTTTCCGAACGTTCGCTCGTTCTCCGCCCGGGAGAGGCGGTGGAGGAGTTCTGCTTACCCGAGGAGGTCCCGGAGCCCCAAGTCACGCATTAAAAAAGAGTTGACACGTTCTCCTCCCACCTGATAGCTTTCCCTCGGAAAGTGTAGGGAGGCTGCGGCTGCCCGCGTCGGCCCGGGCGATCGATCGGGAGGGTTCCGATGACAAAAGCTGATCTTGTGGACGAGGTGGTGCAGGCCACGGGGCTGCCGAAAAAGGATGTGGCCCTCATCGTCGACGGCTTTCTCGAGGCCATCAGCCAAACGCTGATCAACAACGGTCACGTCGAGATCCGTGGTTTCGGGAGCTTCAAGATCAAGTACGCCAAGGCCCGGGTGGCGCGGAATCCTCGATCGGGCGCGACGGTTCATGTCCCGCCCAAGCTCGTCCCCTTCTTCAAGGTCTCCCGCGAGCTGAAGGCTCTCGTCGACGGCGCCGAGGAGCCCTCGGAGAGAACGGGAAGAGAGCAGGGGGCCGAGGCCGCCGGCCTGTCGGGGGATCGCCCCGAGGCCTTCTGATCGCGAACGGACCGGGCCGAAGAGCGCCCATCGAGGAGAACACGACCGATGCCGTGCGGCAAGAAGCGGAAACGCGCCAAGATCGCGGCTCACAAGCGCAAGAAGCGTTTGAAAAGAGACCGCCACAAGAAGAAGCTCCGTTAGCCGGGTCGGCGCGCGCGTTTCGTCGCGCGGCCGCGCGTTCCCTCTCGCCGGACGCGGGTGCTGGGTCGGACGATCGAGACACTCCCCTGGGCGGGTCGCTCGCCCGGATGACGCGCGCGTTCTTGTCGCGAGGACTCGGAGCGCGTGCTGACTCTTCTACCCGCTCGCTATGGGAACCACTCGGAAGAGGAGCCGTCGCATCTGGAGCTTGAGGAGGACCTTCCTTCTCTCGCTTCTCGTGCACGTCTTGACGCCGATCGGGATCGGACGATGCGACCCGGCGCGCGATTGGCTCGGCGCGAAGGAGATCGAGCCGCCTCCTCCGGCGTTCGAGCCGATCGTCTTCGAGCTCGTGGAGCCGACGCCCGGGCCGGAGGCGGAGAGCGTTCCTCCCACGCGCTTCGTTTCGACGAAGAAGAGCCTCGCGCGGTCGGAGCCGTCCGAGGCGCCGCCGGATGCCGAGAACGATCGGCCTCGCTCGGAGGGGATGTCGCCCCTCATGGAGAGCGCTCGCGAGGCGTCGCGCGCGAAGGAGCCGGCCGTCGCGCTCCCTTCGGAGGAGCCCGCGGAGGAACCCGAAGGACTCCGAACGAGGCCCCTCGCGCTCTCTCCCTCCGAGATCCGCCGAGACGTCGCCCGTTCGCTTGAGAGCCGGACGTTCGACAACAAGCGAGGGGCGGCGACGATCCCCGGCGACCTCTCCTTCCACACGGTCGATTTCGAGTTCGCTCCCTATCTGCTCGCGCTCAAGACGAGAATCGAGGAGAAATGGTATCCTCCGGTGGCGTTTCGCGGAGGACTTCCGTACGGGGGGGACACGGTCGCGCGCTTCGTCATCGAGAGGGACGGCTCCCTCGGGGGCCTCGAGGCGCTGAAGAACGCGGACCATCCCTCGCTGGACGTCGCTGCTCTGAACGCGATCCGCTACGCGGCGCCCTTCCCGCCCCTGCCCGAGGGATTCCCGGAGAAACGATGGGTGATCACATGCACGTTCTATTACAGGTGAACGAATGAAGGGCTTCCTCGCGTTCCTCGTGGCGGGCGGGCCCCTCATGATCCCTCTCGGGATCTGCTCGATTCTCGCTCTCGCGGTGATCATCGAGCGCTTCCTGAACCTGAGACGCTCGAAGATCCTTCTCCCCGAAGTCGCGCAGCTCGTCGATACGATCGACGGCCCGGGGGACGTCGACCTCGCGCTCAAGATCCTCGACCGGAACCCGGGGAGCCTCGCGAACGTGATCCGCGCCGGGCTCGAAAGCCGACATCTCCCTCCCGAGGAGGCGCGCGAGATCGTCCAGGACGCGGGGAGACGCGAGGCGAAGGAGATCGAGCGGGGGATCACGGCGCTCGAGGCGATCGCAGGCGTGGCGCCGCTCCTCGGCCTACTCGGCACGGTGACCGGGATGATCCGCGTCTTCCGCGTGATCGCGCTCATCGGCGTCGGGAACGCGAACGCGCTTTCCGGCGGGATCTCCGAGGCGCTCATCACGACCGCCGTCGGGCTCTCGATCGCGATCCCCGCCCTCGTCGCGTACCACTTCTTCTCGAGCCGCTCCGCCGAAATCGTTTCCGATATGGAGCATCTTGCATCGACGCTTCTCCGGAAGCTCCGCCGCATGCGGGGAGAGGAAGACCGCCTTTCATGAACCGGAGAGGGCTCAGCTTCGGAGGGGAGAAGAAACGCGCGCCGCTCGTCAACGTCACCTCCCTCATCGACGCGCTCTTTCTGCTTCTCATCTTCTTCATGGTCTCCTCGACGTTTCGCGACATTCCGGGAATCCCGCTCGACCTTCCCGAGGCGCGCACGGGAGAGGCGACCCGCTCGCAGGGAGTGGAGGTGCAAATCGACGGTGGCGGCGCGGTTCGCATCGAGGGGAAGATCGTCGGGGACGGGGAGGTCACGGAGCGACTTGCGTCCGCACTCGACGCGGCCTCCGCGCGCGACCTCGTTCTTCGCGCGGACCGCGGCGTTCCGTACGGAAAGGTTGTCTTCGTGATGGATCTCGCGCGCTCCCTCCGCGTGAGCCGGCTCGTCGTCGCCACGGAGAACCTCCCGCCGGCGATCGAGAAAGACTCGGATCGCATGGAATCCCCGAGGAAGGAGGAGTGAGCGTGCACCGGCCTCGCAGAGTTCTCATCATGGGTTTCGCGTCGCTCGTCTTCGCTCTCGCCGGTTCCGCGGCGCGCGCGGACGAACCGAGCGCGCCCCCGAAGGAGAAGATCCATCCGCGCCTCGCGGAGCGGATCGCGAAGGAGCAAGGACCGGTCGCCGCGTGGGTCTTCTTCGATCGGAAGGAGAGCCGAGCGCCGTCCGATGCGACCGCGCGCGCACGAGAGAGACGCGCCAAGGTCGGCTACGTCTCCGGCGAAGAGGACGCGCCGGTCGACCCGGCGCGCGTGCGGGCCTTGCGCCGCGAGGGGGCGGAGATCCGGCATCTGTCTCGGTGGCTGAACGCGGCGAGCGTGCGCGCGGACCGGGAGATGATCGAGCGGATCGCGGCGCTCCCCTTCGTGCGACACGTGCGCGAGGTGGCGTGCCTCGCCGCGCCCCCCGCCCCTACCGTCCAAACGCCGGAGAAGAGACCGCACGCCCCGAGCCCTCGCTACGGGCTTTCGGAGATCCAGCTCGCGCAGATCGGTCTCGTCCCTCTCTTGGATGCCGGCTACTCGGGAGATGGAGTGCACATCCTGATGCTCGACTCCGGCTTCTACACCGAAGCTCCCTGCTTCGGCACGATGACGATCGAGCGCAGGCGGGACTTCGTGGACGAGGACGATTCGGTGGAGGGGCTCCTCATCGAGAACCACGGGTCGCAAACCCTCTCGGTCATCGGAGGATACGATCCGCGGTACATCGTCGGACCCGCGCACCGCGCGACCTACTACCTCGCCCGGACCGAGGACACGTGGAACGAGGTTCGCGAGGAGGAGGATCACTGGATCGCCGCGATCGAGTGGGGAGAGAGCCTCGGCGTCGATCTCGCGAGCAGCTCGGTCGGGTACACCGATTGGTACGACCCCTCGGACATGGACGGGAAGACCGCGCCGATCTCGATCGCCGCGGAGGAGGCGGTGGAGCGAGGCATGGTCGTCGTGAACTCGGCCGGGAACGAAGGAGAAGCGGCGTGGCGAAAGATCATCGCCCCCGCCGACGCGCCCGGAGTGCTCGCGGCGGCGGCGGTTACGATCAACGGCGATCGGGTCTATTTCTCCTCCGTCGGGCCGGCCGCGGACGGACGGATCAAGCCGGACCTCGCCGCGCTCGGGAGCCGCGTCGCGGGGCTCTTGAACCCCCGGGAGGGATCGCCGGAGAGGCGCTACGGCGAGTCCCTGAGCGGGACCTCCTATTCGGCGCCACTCATCGCCGGAGCGTGCGCGCTTCTTCTCGAGATCCATCCGATCCTCACGCCCGATCTTCTCGCCGAGGCGCTGAAGAGCACCGCGAGCCGGAGCGCGACCCCGGATACCCTTCTCGGGTGGGGGATCGTGAACGCGCATCGCGCGGCGCTTCTTCCGGTCGTGCGCCACGATCCGTCCGCGGACGTCTCGTGGGACGGAGCCGGCGCGCACGACGTCCGGCTCCAACTCTCGCTCGTTCCCGGCTTCGATCCGCCGCGCGCGGTCTTCGGGGGAAGAGAGGCGTTCACGGATACGACGGCGCTCGACTCGGAGGGAGATTTCGACTTCACCTGCCGAATGCCGGCCGATTATCCCTTCCGACCAACGCGCTACTACTTCCTTTTTACACGAAACGATACGACCTATACGGTTCCGAAAAACGCGCCGGAAGCGTATTACGAAATCGGCGACGCGACGCCCCCGCGGATCGCGCACGCCGAGATCGGGCGTTTTCCGTTCCAGGAGTGGCCGGCCGAGGTCGTCGCGATCGTCGCGGACGCCGCCCCGATCGACGAGGGTTCAGTCGGCGTGGAGTACCGGGTGCTCCCGTCCGGCGGAAAGGGGACACGGAGCGAGCTCTCGACCTTCCCTCTCGCGCGGAGGGACGACTCGACCTTCGCCGCGTTCTTCCCGGAGCCGGTGGAGGCGGATGCTTCGGTCGACTATCGGATCCGCGCCTGCGACGTGAACGGAAACTGCCGGGTCCTTCCGGCCGAGGGATTCTTCACGACCTCGCTCTATTCCGTGGCCTACGCGCTTCTCTACGGCAACGAGCAAGAGGAAGGACCGACGAACCCCTTCGTCGCCGGCTCGGGCGCGGCGTATCGCATCTTCTTCGACCTTCCGGAGAGGAAGGACGTCCGCATCCGAATCTACGACACGGCCGGCCGTCTCATCCGCGAGGTCTGGAGAGGATCGATGCGCGCCGGGGCGCGCCTCTCGGTCGATTGGGACGGAAAGGACGGGGGCGGGAACAGGGTCCGATCGGGCGTCTTCTTCCTCCGCTTCGAGGCGGGCCCGTTCACCGCGACCCGCAAGATCGTCGTGATGAGGTAGAAGACAGGACAAAGACCCGCCCGGGGACGGGAACCCGTCCGCGACCCCCGGGGTAGGAAACCCTCGGGGGGCGGCGCGGAACGGGGGCGGCTTCGCAACCAACGGACCAACACAGGAGACGAAGAGGAGCATGGTTC
Source organism: Candidatus Eisenbacteria bacterium (assembly GCA_016867715.1). Lineage (NCBI taxonomy): Bacteria > Candidatus Eiseniibacteriota > Candidatus Eiseniibacteriota bacterium. The sequence goes on from VGIW01000072.1 coordinate 6,436, forward strand.
ACGACGACTCGATGGAGAGGATCCGCGAGGAGGGGAGGACGTTCCGACTTCTCGTGGACGAGATCGGCCGCGCGATCGTCGGCCAGGAGTACATGGTGGAGCGCCTTCTCGTGGGGCTTCTCACGGGCGGACACGTCCTCATTGAGGGGGTGCCCGGGCTCGCCAAGACGCTCGCGGCGAACACGCTCGCGCGCGCGGTGAACGCCCGCTTCCAGCGGATCCAGTTCACTCCGGATCTGTTGCCCGCCGACCTCGTCGGAACGATGGTCTACGATCCGAAGACCTCCGATTTCTTCACGCGTAAAGGGCCGATCTTCACCCACCTCCTTCTCGCCGACGAGATCAACCGCGCCCCCGCGAAGGTGCAAAGCGCTCTCCTCGAAGCGATGCAGGAGAAGCAGGTCACGATCGGAACCGGAACGCATCGGCTCGAGGATCCCTTCCTCGTCCTCGCCACGCAGAACCCGATCGAGCAGGAGGGGACGTACGCGCTCCCCGAGGCGCAGGTCGACCGCTTCATGCTGAAGCTTCGCATCACCTATCCGACCCGCGAGGAGGAGCGGCGGATCATGGACCGCTGGGCGGGGGTCGACGCGATCGAGATCCGCCCGGTCGCCGAACTCGATGCGATCCGGAGGGCGCGGGAGACGATTCGGTCGATCCGAATCGACGAGAACCTCAAGGAATACATGGTCGACATCGTCCACGCGACCCGCGATCCGGAGGCATATGGGCTCGACCTCAAGGATTTCATCGCGTACGGAGCGTCTCCGCGCGCGACGCTCTACCTGAACACCGGCTCCCGCGCCCTCGCGTTCCTCGATGGGCGCGACTACGTCACCGCCGACGATGTGAAGGAGATCTGCCCGGACGTTCTCCGGCATCGGATCATCGTCACCTACGAGGCCGAGGCGAAAGAAGTCACGAGCGAGGAGATCCTCCGAAAAGTCCTCGATCGCCTCGAAGTTCCGTAGACGGAGCCGCCACGAGACATGCTGCCGAAGGAACTGATCGGCGAGATCCGCAGGATCGAGATCACCACCCGCTCCCTCGTGGAGAGCCTCTTCTCCGGCGAGTATCACTCTGTCTTCAAGGGGCGCGGGATGGAGTTCGACCAGGTACGCGAGTACCAGGACGGGGACGACGTCCGCGCGATCGATTGGAACGTCACCGCGCGCATGAACCGCCCGTTCGTGAAGGAGTTCGTCGAGGAGCGGGAGCTCGTCGTGATGCTCCTCGTCGACCGGAGCGCCTCGACCGACTTCGGCACCGCGCCCCGTTCCAAGGCAAACATCGCCGCGCGGATCTCTGCTCTTCTCGCGTTCTCCGCGATTCAGAACCACGACAAGGTCGGGCTCATTCTCTTCTCCGACGTCGTGGAGAAGTTCATCGCCCCGCGCAAGGGGAGACGGCACGTTCTGCGAGTGATCCTCGAGCTCCTCTACGGGCAGCCGGAGAAGAAGAAGACGAGCCTTGCCGCGCCGCTCGAACGCCTGAACCGCGTGCAGAAGCGCCGGTCGGTCGTCTTTCTCGTCTCCGACTTCCTCGAGCGTCCGCCGGAGGAGCTTCTCCGCGTGACGAACCGGAGGCACGACGTGATCGCGGTCCGGGTCGCGGACCCGCGGGAGATCGGACCGGGGAGGCGGGAGAAGGAGAAGAGGGGTCTTCCTCGGCTCGCTCGACCGGCGGAAGAACCGATCGAGCCGACCGGGACGGGACCGGACGGCGAGCGAAAAGGGTTCACGATCCTCGGGAGCGCGGATGTCGAGGACTTGGAGACCGGGGAGATCGCCCACTTCCGCGCCGACCGAGCCTTCGTCGAGGCATACAACGCGCGCCGAAGACGAAGCGATGATGAACTAGAGGAGTTCTTCCGAGCGAACGGCGTCGACTTCGTCTCGGTAGAGACCCAAGGAGACTACGTCGAGCCGCTTGTCCGCTTCTTCCGAGCGAGGGAGAGGAGGCTCTTGCGGTGAGGATCGCGCGCCGTCTCTTTCTTCTCCTCATTCTCCTCTCCGCGCGCGCGGAGGCGGAAACGATCGTGACCGCGTCGATCGACCGGGACACGATCACCGTGGGAGATCCGATCCGGCTCACCGTCCGGCTCGAGGCGCAGGCTGGAGAGAACGCGGCTCTCCCGGTGATCGATGATGAGAGGATCGCGCCGTTCGAGATCCTTGAGGTTTCTCCGATTCAAGAGGAAACCGCGGGCGGCGTGCGCCGGGTGTCGCGCGCCTATCGGATCACCGCCTTCCGCACCGGCGCGCACGAGATCCCCTCGTTCCGATCGGACGCGGGAGGGGAGGCGAGCGCTCCGATCCCGGTCGCCGTTCTCTCGATCGGCATCGATCCGTCCGGCGAGATCCGCGATGTGAAGCCGCCCATCGCGTTCGGCCGGGGCCCGCTCGTCTACGTTCTTCCCGCGCTCCTTCTCCTTCTCGCCGCGGCGGCGGCCCTCTTCGTTCTTCGACTGCGCAAGAGAAAGAAGATCCCAGCTCCCGTCCTTGGGCCGGTCGACCTACGGCCCGCGCACGTGATCGCGGCGGAGAGGATCGGCCGATTGGAGAGCGAGCACGCCGCCTCGGCCGGCGTTCCGCGCGCTTTCTATTTCAAGCTTTCCTCGATCGTGCGCGAGTACCTCGATCGGCGCTTCGCTCTCCCCGCGCCGGAGCGGACCACGCGCGAGATCCTTCGAGAGATTCGGAAGGAAAGCATCGAGCCCGAGACGACCGGCCTTTTGCGCGCCCTGTTCCTCCGGTGCGACCTCGTGAAGTTTCGGGGGAACGAACCGCCGCGCGCGGAGGCGGAGAACGCTCTTCGCGAGGCGAGGACGTTCGTGGAGAAGACGCGCGAGCGGGGAGCCGAGAGGGAGGAGGGAGCCGCGTGATCCTCCGCTTCGCGCATCCGTGGGTGCTCGCCGCCGCGCCTCTTCTCCTCGCGCTCCTCGCGGCCGCCTACGTGCGGCGGCGCCGGAGACGCCCGCGGCTCCTCTTCTCGTCCGCCCGGCTTCTTCGCGAAGCGCGCCCGCCCGAGAACCCCGCGCGGCGGCACTTTCCCGCGCTTCTTCGAATGGTCGCGCTCGCGCTTCTTCTCGCCGCACTCGCGCGGCCGCAGTCCGGAGCGCGCGCGATGCGCGTGAGCACGGAGGGAGTCGATATCCTCCTCGCGATCGACGTCTCCACGAGCATGCTCGCGATCGACTTCGAGCCGAACAACCGCCTCGACGCCGCCAAGACGGTGGCCGCGGAGTTCATCCGCGGAAGAGAGCACGACCGGATGGGGCTTGTCGCCTTCGCGGCGATCAGCTTCGTGCAGTGCCCGCTCACGCTCGACCGCGAGATTCTTCTCGGGCTTCTCGAGGAGATCCGCACCGGGATCGTGGAGGACGGCACGGCGATCGGGATGGCGATCGTGAACTGCGTGAACCGCCTGAAGGAAAGCGAGGCGAAGTCGAAGGTCGCGATCCTTCTCACCGACGAGGTGAACAACACGGGAAGGATCGATCCGGCGACCGCCGCGGAGATCGCGCGAACGATGGGAATCCGTTTCTACACGATCGGTGTCGGAAAGGAAGGGGAAGCGCTCTTCCCGATCGACGACCCGATCTTCGGGAGGAGGCTCGTCCGGCAGAAGACCGAGATCGACGAGGAGATCCTCCGGAAGATCGCCGCGAGCACAGGCGGGCGCTACTTCCGCGCGACCGACACGGAGGCGCTCCGCCGAATCTTCGCGGAGATCGGGGAGATGGAGAAGACCGTGATCACGAGCGATACCTACGTGGACTACACGGACCTCTTCGGCTGGTTCCTTCTCCCCGGCGCCGTCCTCTTGCTCGCCGAGGGGATTCTCTCCGCGACGCTCCTCCGGAGGTTTCCGTGATGCGTTTCGGAGCGCCCGATCTTCTCTACGCGCTCGCTCTCCTTCCGCTCGTCTGGCTTCTCGTCCGCCGAGGCCGGAGAAAGAGGGAGGAGGCGATGCGCCGCTTCGGCGACCTCGGTCTCCTTCAAACCCTCTCTCTCGATGCGGACCCGGGGAAGCGGAGGCGCAAGGAGAGGCTGTTTCTTCTCGGGCTCGCCGGGGTTCTCTTCGCTCTCTCGCATCCGCAGTACGGGGAGAGACAACTTCCGGTGAAGCGCGAGGGGATCGACATCCTCTTCGCGCTCGACACATCCCTCAGCATGCTCGCGGAGGATCAGCCGCCGAACCGGTTGGAGCGCGCGAAGGGCGAGATGGCGGGAACGCTCGATCGGCTTCGCGGAGATCGCGTGGGGATCGTGACCTTCGCCGGCACGTCGGTGCCGACGTGTCCGCCGACCACCGACTACGGCGCGGTCCGCATCTTCCTCGGCGGGATCGACGCGTGGACCGTCACGACGGGGGGCACGGCGGTCGCGAAGGCCATCCGCCGCTCGGTCCACATGCTGAAGACGAGCGACGCCGGTTCGAAGGCCGTGATCCTTCTCACCGACGGCGAGGATCACGAGGGGGACGTGCTCGCGGCCGCCGGCGAGGCGGCGGATGCCGGGGTGCGCATCTTCCCCGTCGGGCTCGGGCTCGGCGAAGGAGAGCTGATCCCGCTCCCGCAGACGGAGGGGAGCGGTTTCAAGCGGAACCGCGTGGGAGAGTTCGTCGTGACCCGCCGGAACGATGCCGTGCTCCGCGAGATCGCGGAGAAGACCGGAGGGCGTTTCTACGTCCTCGCGGAGGAACCGAACGCGCTCGACCGGATCCTCGACGCGCTCTCGGGAATGGACAAGACCGAGTTCGAGTCGAGGGTTCTCGTGGTCCGCGAGGAGCGCTACGTCTGGTTCCTTCTCCCTGCTACACTGCTCCTCGCGATCGAGTTCCTTCTCGGCACCGCCGGCGCCGCCAGGAAGGAGGCGTAACGTGTTCCGATGGAAGGTCGAGGGAGCCGTTCTTCTCGCCGCGTGCTTCCTGGTCGGCTGGGGAGACCCGGTCCGCGAGGAGACCGCGCGGGGCGTGAAGGCGTACCGCGAGAAGAGGTACGAAGAGGCGCTCGCCTCGTTCTTCCAAGCGGCGCGCGAAGCGCCCGACCGCCCGGTCCTCTCGTTCAACCTCGGCGCCGCGCTCTATCAGAACGAGCGTTTCGAGGACGCGCTCGCCGCGTTCCACGCCGCAAGACGGGGCGAAGAGACTGAGGCGGCCGCCCTCTACGGCGCCGGGAACACCCTCTTCCGAGCGGGAAAGCCCGCGGAGGCGGCGGAGCTCTACAAACAGGCTCTCCGCCGGGACCCGAACGATCCCGACGCGAAGCACAACCTCGAGCTCGTCCAACGCCTGCTCGACGAGATGGAGAATCAAGAGGATCAACGGCAGGAATCGCAGTCGAGCGAAGGCGAATCGGAGAAAGCGAGGGAGCAGGAGAAACCGGAGGGGGCGCAAGAGCAACGCGAGGAAGAAGGTGAAGAGAGGAATCCTTCACCGGCGAACGAAAACGAAACCCCCGCGCCGGAAGAAGCCGAGACGGGAGAGGAGCCTCCCTCCCCGGACGAGATGTCGCGGGCGGAGGCGGAGAGAATCCTCGCCGCGCTCGCCGAGGAGGAGGAGAACCTCCGGCGCGAGAGCATGGAAGAGCGGCGCGCGAAACGCAAGGCGACCGCGAAGGATTGGTAGGAGCGATGCGCGCGATCGGGGCTTCGGTTTGGATTTCGCTTGCGGCGCTTCTTCTCTTCCGTGCGGAGGCGGGCGCGATCGAGCTCGACGTTCGCGCGGACCGGACGGAGATCGATCTCGAAGGCCGGATCACGCTCACGCTCACGATCCGGGGCGCGCAGGGGGATGTGGAGATCGACCTCGGGTCTACGGACGGCTTCCGCCCCTACTCATCGGGAACCTCGCAGAACATCTCGATCGTCAACGGGCGCATGGACGCATCGCTGACGCATACCTATCTCCTCTTCCCGAGCGAAAAGGGAGAGTTCACGATCGGGCCGTTCCGGGCGATGCACGGCCGAGAAGAGGCGACCGCGCCGGCGATCCGCGTCCGGGTCACGGAAGCCGCCGGTCCCGCTCCGTCGCCGCGCCCGGAGCCGCCCGCCGAGCGGAAGCGCGGCGAGCAGCGGGACGTGTTCATCCGAACCTTCCTCGATAAGAAGGAAGCCTACATAGGCGAGGCGATCACGCTCACGTTCCGCCTTTACACGCGCATCCGCTTCGCGGGGGACCCGCAGTACGAGCCGCCGTCCACCGAGGGTTTTTGGAAGGAGGACCTTCCGCCGCAGCAGCGCTCCTACACCGAGATCGACGGGCGGCGGTATCTCGTCACGGAGGTGAAGACCGCGCTCTTCCCGACCCGTGCGGGGCGGCTCGCGGTCGGCCCGGCGGGACTTACCTACGAGGAAGACGCGTTCTTCTCCAGCGATCCCTTCGAGCTTCTGCGGGGGGGCCTCGGGAGGAGGCGCCCGGTGCGCGAGACCCTCCGCACCGATTCGCTCGCGGTCCAGGTGAAGCCGCTTCCGGAGAACGGACGGCCGCCCGGCTTCGGGGGCGCGGTCGGTTCCTTCGTGTTTCAAGCATCTCTCGACAAGAACGAGGTTCGGGCGAACGAGCCGGTGACGCTGAGCTTGACGGTGGAGGGGGAAGGGAACATCCAGGCGGCCACGCTTCCCGAAACGCGCGTCCCCGACAGCTTCAAGGTGTACGACTCGGGGAGCTCGACGGATGTCTCGAAAGAGGGTTATCGGGTGCGCGGCCGGAAGACCTACACCCGCGTTCTCGTGCCGCGGTACGGAGGCGACTACGAACTGCCGCCGGTCTTCTTCTCGTTCTTCGATCCGGAGCGGGGCACGTACGTCACCCGCACCGCGGGGCCCTTCCCGATCCGGGTGGAGGGCCCCCTCCCCGAAGAGAAGAGGGAGCAGAGGGAGATCGCGAGGCGGGAAGAGGACATCCGCTATCTCAAGGAGCCGGGCGATCTCCGGTGGAGAAGCTCCGATGAGGCGCCTCCCCTCCGCGCGCTCGCCGCAGGGAATCTGCTCCCGCTCCTTCTCCTCGGCGCCCTGTACGCGGCGCGGAAGAGAAGGGAGAAGTACGCGCGCGATCCGGCGTGGGCGCGCGCGCGCCGGGCGGATCGGGCGGCGCGCGAGTTCTTGACGGACGCTCGTCGAAAACTCCCGGGGGGCGACCCGCGCGAGCTCGCCGCCTCGCTCTCGCGCGGGCTCATCGGGTTTCTCTCGGACAAGGGGAACATTCCCGCAACCGGCATGACGCGGAGAGAGCTGGACCGAGAGCTGGCCGGCCGAGCGGTCCCCGCGGAAACGCGCGAGCGGCTCTCCCGATTTCTCGAAGCGTGCGACCGCGCCCGCTTCTCGGAAACCCCGCTCTCCGGAGAGGAGCGCGCGAGGCTCGTCCAGGAAGCCGAAGACCTTCTGCGATTGCTCGGGCGGAGGATGTCGGAGGGAGGTCGATGAGGGGGACCGTCTCAGCCGCGGCGCTTCTCCTGCTTGCGAGCATGGCGCTGGCGAGCGAAAACGCGGACGCGCTCTTCGTCGATGGGAACAAGGCCTACCGCGAGGAGCGTTTCGCCGAAGCGGTCGCCCTCTACGAGCGAGCGCGCGCGCAAGGCGTCGCGGGAGGAGCGCTCTATTACAACCTCGGCAACGCGCACTTCCGGACCGGGGACATCGGGCGCGCGAGGGCGAACTACGAGAGAGCCCGGCGCTTCATCCCGCGCGACGCCGACCTCCGCGCCAACCTGGACTTCCTGAGGGGGCGCATGCTCGACCGGGCGATGGTGCCGGCCGAGTTCCCGCTCCTCCAGCTCCTCGGCGGGCTCGCCGCGTTCTTGACCTGGCGGGAGTGGCTCTTCCTCGCGGAGATCGGCTACGCCCTCTTTCTTCTCGCCGTGGGAGCGCACCTTCTCCGGCCGTCCCTTCGCGCGAGAACACGCGGGCCGCTCCAGGCTGGGGCGGTTCTTCTCGTCCTCCTCCTCCTTCTTCTCGGGCGCGCGCTCCAGGACCAGGTGCACACGAGACGAGCCTGCGTGCTCCCCGGCGAGATCGCGGTGCGGAGCGGCCCGGGAACGAGCTTCACGGAGGAGTTCTCCCTGCACCAGGGAACCGTGCTCCGCTTGGAGAGGGAAGCGGAGGGCTGGGCTTTCGTCTCGATCACCCCCGATCTCAAGGGCTGGCTCCCCTCGGATGCCCTCGAGAAGATCTAGACCGCTTGGATCTGGCACCTCGGTACGCACGGACGCTGTGCACAGCGTTCACAGACAACCTCTTGCGGCGGAGACAATTAGCGCAACCATTCCGCGGGGTGTGAATCGGGTATACAGAGGGCCCCCTCGTGCCCGGTCGCAGAGCCCCAACAAACCACTTCATTCGGTCGTTTGAAATGATTCAGAAGACGTAGGTTCCGTCCAATCGTCACCGAAGTTCTCACATATGGCATGGAACGTGCGGAGCGGTCCGTTCAGGAATCGACACCTTTTGCGTGGGCTTCCGCACTTGGGCCTGAACCTGGAGTCCCCTATGCCAGGAGCAGCGGCGGTCACCCGGCGGATCGGGATCCGAGACGAGAGCGTCCCTTGGGAGCTCGTTCTCGGTCTCGGAACCGAGGAGTGTGGCTGGATGATCGGGGTCGCGCGCGACCACGGGTCCGACCCGAGGGTCGACGAAGACGAGGGGGACAACATGTTCGAACAGACGCTCGAGGACGAGGCAGAAGCAAGGGAGCGGGCCGCATCCCGTGACTCGGTCGGCATCTATCTGCGCGACATCCGCCGCTTCCCCCTGCTCAAGAAGGACGACGAGACCCGCGTCGCCTGGCGCGTCCGGAGCGGGGACGAGGAGGCGCGCGCCGAGCTCATCGCCAAGAACTTGCGCCTCGTGATCAGCATCGCCAAGCGCTATCAGGGAATGGGACTCTCCCTCGAGGACCTGATCGAGGAGGGGAACATCGGCCTCATGAAGGCGGTCGAGCGCTTCGAGGTGGAGCGCGGGCTCCGCTTCAGCACGTATGCGTCCAAGTGGATCCGCCAGGCGGTCACGCGCGCGCTCGTCAACAAGAGCCGGACCGTCCGGATTCCGGCCAACGTCCTCGTGCTGATCAAGCAGTACTTGATGGCTCAACGGGAACTGCTTCAAGAGTTGGGCCGCGCGCCGGCCGCGGAGGAGATCCGCGAGCGCGTCGGCCTCCCGCGCAAGCGTTTCCTTGAGATCGCGCGGTTGGCGAAGGGGATCCTCTCCCTCGACCAGCCGATCGAGGTCGATGTGAACGCCCACGTGCTCCACGATGTTCTCGCGGATCGGGGGGCGGCGAGCCCGCTCGAACAGGCGATGGAGGGATTGCAGAGAGATCTCGTCCTTCGCCTGCTCGACGCCCTTCCGGAACGGGAAGCTCGGATCCTTCGGATCCGCTACGGGTTCGAGACCGGCGAACCGCGGTCGCTCGAACAGACCGGCAAGCTGCTCGGGGTCACGCGCGAGCGGATCCGGCAGCTGGAAGGACGCGCCCTCCGCAAACTGCGGGAGCTCCTTGCCCAGATGGAGGCGACTCCGGACGCGGCGGCGGCCGGACAGGTCGCCTGACGTCGTCCTCGAAGATCGAGAAACCCCGCGCGGACGCCACGCGCGGGGTTTCGCTTGCGGCCGGAGTCCGTCGGACCGCGCAACCTCCGCGCTTTCGGACCGGACCCCCTCCTCTCAAGACCCCTCCCGAGCCGCCGATAATCGGAAAGAAGACGAGTCTCGAACAAGGTGGGGACAAGATGACGATTCTTCTTGGAATTGCCGCGTACTTCGCGTTCGCGATCCTCGTAGGCCGCTTCCTCTCGCTCTCCACGCGCGGAACCGTGGTGCTCGCGGGACCGGCCGCGCCGCTCTACACGCCGGCCGTGACGGAGAACCTCGCGCCCGCGCCGCGAGAGAAGCGGATCGAGAGAGCGCATGAGGAGCGCACGATCGAGACCGAGGAGCTCGCCCGCTAGCCGAGACGCCTCACGGGGAGCCCCTGCGCGGCGCGCGTTTCGTATCCAGGCGCCTCGGCCGACCGGCCGGCGCGATTCTCTCTCCCTTCGCAAGCTTAGGAAGTCGTCCGAGACACGCGCGGCGGCCGAGACTCCGCTACAATCCTCTCCGACGATGGCAAGGATCCTTCTCCTCGAGCCCTTCTTCGGCGGTTCCCATCGCGCGTTCGCGGAGGGCCTCGCGCGCCGCTCCCGGCACACGATCGAGCTCCTCACCGCCCCAGGGCGCTTTTGGAGATGGCGCATGCGGGGGGCCGCGATCGAGTTCGCCCGGCGCGCCCGCACGATCGATCCCCCGGATCTTCTCTTCGCCTCCTCGATGCTTTCTCTCGCCGAGTTCCTCGGTCTCGCACCCGAGGGTTTCCGGACCGTGCCGCGCGTTCTTTACTTCCACGAGAATCAGCTCACCTATCCGCTTCCGGAGAACGAACGCCGCGACCTGCATGTCGTGATGACCGAGATCGCCTCGGCGCTCGCCGCGGACCGGATTCTCTTCAACTCCGAACACCATCGCCGCGAGCTTCTCGCCGCGCTCCCCGGTTTTCTCCGCGGGCTCCCGGATCGAAAGCCGGCTGGCGTCGCGGAGCGGTTCCGGGCGCTTTCCTCGGTGCTGTCGCCGGGGGTCGACTTCGCGTCGCTTGGGACGTTCCGCGAGCGAACGCGGCCAGAGGGGAAGCCCCCGGTTCTCCTCTGGAATCATCGGTGGGAGCACGACAAGGGGAAGGACCTCCTTCTCGATCTTCTCCGCGGCCTTCGGAGAAGGCGGGTGTCGTTCCGGCTTGTCGTGACCGGAGCCCCGCGCGGCGCGCGATCCGATCTCTTCGAGGAGCTCCCGCGGGCGGCGGGAAGTTCTCTCGCTCACGTCGGCTTCGCGAGGACCCGGTCCTCCTACGCGCGGCTTCTCGCGCGCGCGGATCTCGCCGTCT
>VGIW01000073.1 GCA_016867715.1 Candidatus Eisenbacteria bacterium
GGGACGCGGGGCGGGCCCTTGCGAGCTATCAGCAGTCGTTGGAGATCGCCCAGCGTCTGTACGAGCAGAATCCGAACGATGCGCAGGCGGCGCGCGATCTGTCGGTGTCCTTCTTCAAGCTGTTCCAGGTCGAGCAACAAGTCGGAAACGAGCCGGCGGCCCTCGGTCACCTTCGGTCATGCCACCGGATGTTGAGGGAAATGGAGCGCGCCGGTCAGTTCATGGATCCCCCCCTTCGCAATCTGCTCGATCAGCTCGATCGGGCTCTCGCCCCCGAAGAGTAGAGGAGGATCATCACCTGCGCTTCGAGCCGCTATCGCCGGACGACGCCCGGTCGCGCCGGACGGAGAGCTGCTCCCCGACGGTCTCCGTCAGCGATCCCTGAGAAGAACCACCCGGCGGCTCTCGACGAACCCCGGGCCTTCGATATGTAGGAAGTAGATTCCCGAGGGAAGGTCGCGCTCTCCGGACCGTCCTTCCCATGCGATCTCGTTCGTTCCCGCGGAGAGCCGGATCTCTGTGGGTCCGTCGATTCTCCTCCCCCTTAGATCATAGACCGCGAAGCGAACAGCGATCGATCGCGGTGTCCGGATCGACCAGCGGACTCCGGCGCGGCTCGGGTTCGGTCCGGGAGAAGAGGTCGTTACCTCCCCGCCCTCCGCTCTCCGCCCGCCCCCTTGTAGGGAAACGAGGAGCCGTTCCTCTCCGTACGCGCGCTCCCAAACCCTGAACCTGTCGTCGCAATCACTGGAACCATGAAGAGTCCATGAAAGAACTGTCGAGCCCTGGTCAATCGGCTGCGGCGGGTCGGGGCGTTCGATCCACTCGCCGCCGCCGCGTCCGAAGAGAAGCCGCAGGCGGGACGGGTTCGTCCACTTCTCGAAAACGAGGACGAGACGATCCCCCTCGATGCGCGCGGAAAGGAGCACCGCGCCGTTCGGTTCGTCGAGCCGCATCCCGTAGCCGTGAAGAACCCCGGCCTCATCCCAGACGCTCCCATGTCTGGACATGAGACCGCGGAAGGAGAACGAGACGTAGGGCGCGTCCTCCGGAAGGACGAAACGCGCGGTGAGAAGATCGGGATCCGCCTCGCGGGGGACGAGAGGGAGGTACTCGGGCCGCCGGCCCCGGCCGGAGAAGAGCCGGAGAGCGAGCTCCGTGTCGCCCGGATCGAGAGCCGACTCGCTCCTGCGGATCGAAACCTCGATCGGCTCCCCGGGCGCGCCGCGGTAGGGGTTCCACGCAACCACCCCCTCGCCCTTGTCGCGTCCAATCCGGACGAGGACCGTCCGCGGGAGCGGATCGGGGACGGTAACCGCGCCGAGAAATCGCTCTCCGCTCCGGAGCGAGAGGGTTCCGCCCCCAGAAAGCTCGATCACCGCTCCCCCCGGCACGCGCTCCACGATGCGCCCATTCGTTCGAAGATCGGGCGGATCGAAGGGGAGGCCGTTCGGATCGATGAAGATGACCGGCGTTCCTCGGGGGGCGATGCGAGAAGAAGACGAGGAGGGCGGCACGAGGATCCAGCTCCGCGCCCGGAGCTCTCGTCCGTCCGCGCCCGTCTCCTCCGCCTCCACGCGATAGGCGCCGGGGGGGAGGGAAAGCTCGCGGATCCAGGCGAGATCTCCTTTGGGAACGACGCGGAAGGACTCGCCTCTCGTGTTCGTGAGGACGACCGGACGCGAGCATGAGCGCATCTCGAAACGGGAGTCGCCGCTCCGGTCGAAGCGGAGGATCCGGACGGAGGGAGGGTCGTAGCCGCCGTGCAAGCCCGACGCGAAGAGGGCGAGGAACGAACCGTCCCGAACGGCCGGACACGCGATCGGTCGCGCCCGGATCCATCGGCTCGGCGGGAAGACGCCGTCGATCGGCGCGTCCCAGGCGCGGTCGACCGCCGCCCAGGGATCGCGAACTCCCGGCGTCCGGATCTCATTCTCCATCTCGCGCATCAGTCGCTCGATCGGATGCGGGCTCGGTCCCGAAGCGAGCATCTGCGCGATGCCGGAGAGGAGGAGGACTCCGCCCGCGTTTCGGTAGCAGGTCCACGACTCGACCCGATCGATCAGCCGGCCGCGCCCGCCGAGGACCTGCGCGCCCGCCTCCTCGATCCCATCGAGGCCGGCGGTGGCCGCGCCCCCGTCGCCGCCCGGGAGAGGCCGGGAGCATCCGTCGATCGCGGCCTCGCGGGCGACGAACCACTCGTTCGCCACGGCGAACGCCTCGATCCACCAGCTATCCACGATCCCCGCGCGGAGGAGTCCACGCTGCATCGCGTGAGTCGATTCATGAATAAACATATTGTCCCAGGAGGGCGAGGTGTCCGGATCCTCGTCGATCCGTCCGTCGCCGTCGTTGTCGATTCCGTCGTATCCGTCCTCGTCGATCGATCCGTCTCCGTCGGAGTCTTGGAAGAGGCCGCGGCCGAGCCGGGGCATCACGACCGCGCGTCCGGAGGCGTACGCTCCGGTGACGAGAGTCGTGTCGATTCGGACTTCCAGCGTGTCGATCCCGATCGGAGATCCGAGCACGCGCTCCAGATACGGGGCGATCGTCCGGTAGAGGCGAACCACGTAGATCGAATCGGTGAAACCGACGGACGCGTCGAGGAGAAGAGGAAGAAACTCGTGGAAGACCGCGCGCGAACCGGAGGAATCGGCTCGCGCCTTTTCCGCCGGCTCCTCGCGAACGCCGAGACAGACGAAGCGGGGCTTCTCTTCCGCGGATCCGAACGCGGAGGCCGCAAGAGGAGATGCGAGAGCCGCCGACAGAAGAAGCAGCGCGGCCGCCCTTGCCCGGAATCCGGAGGTCGCTCTCGTCTCCCGGCCGAATGGCGAAGCGTTCATGCGGGTCCTCCATCCGCGGCGGATGGCGCGGCCCGGAGCGTCCGCGCCGTCCGATTGTACCATGCGTTCGTTCGGGCTTCTTTTCGGCTCGATGCGGGGCGCGCCGCTCCGCGCGCGCCTCTCAGACGAGCGCGGCGAGATAGCGATAGAGCGGGCCGAGGGCGCGGAAGCCCTCGTCGAGGAGCGGAACGAGGCTTGGCGAGGAGAGGGTCCGATCGATCGAACGGTCGGCGACGAGATAGAAGCTCTTCCGCCCTGTCCACTCTTGGATCTCTTTCGTGTGCCGGCTCGGGAGGGGTCTCTTGTACGTCTCTCCTCGGAGATCGAACGGGCTTCCCTTCTTATGGAAAGCGATCGCTCTTCGGAAGGGGGCCGGGTTCTCGTCGATCGAGGCGCGGAGCGCGTCCATCGTCGCGCGCGAGGCGCTGTAATATCCCATCCCGTAGCGGTAGAACGACGGCGTGATCTCGAAGAAGTACGACGGCGCGTCGGTCCACTCCCGGCTCGGCCTCTTGAAGGCGATCCACATGCTGTCGCGGAAGAGAGACTTGTCTTTCGAGAAGCGCGTGTCGCGGTAGATTCTCGAGATCGCGCGCCCGATCGCCGGCCGAAGCTCGAAGCGCGGGTCGATCCGGCGCATCGTCGGCGTGAGATCGAGGACGAGCGCCTGGAAGGGGAGGACGAGGAGCTCCCGGTAGCGCTCGCGGTTCTGCTCGAACCACGACTTGTCGTCGCGCGCGCGGACGGTCTCGAGAAAGCGGAGCGCGTCCTCTCGGAACCCGCGGAAACGTCCGGTCGCTCGACGTGTCATGCGTCGCTCCCCGTCGTCCGCCCGTCCGCGCTCACCGAAACGTCTGCTCCATGAGGCGGCGGCTCCGCTCCTCTCCCACCCGGTCCCCGCGGGCCGCGGCGAGCTCTGAGGCGGTGCGATAGAGAAGCCAGCGCTCCTCGGCCGGATAGGTGCGGATCGCGCGGTATTCTCCTTTTCTTTCGAGATAAACGATCTCGGGCGGGGTGTTCCTTTCCACCGCGCTCAGCACCGGCCTCAGGATCTCCTCGGCCGGGTCCGCGTCTCCGGTCGCGATCCACGTGTGGGCGAGGAGAATCGTCGCGAGGTCGTTGTACGGCGCGAACGCGAGGGCGTCGGCGAGGCGGCGCCGCGCCTCGACCCATTCCTCGCGGTAGATGGCGAGGAGTCCCGCCGCCGTTTCCGCGTCGGCGCTTCTCGGTTCGAGAAGACGGGCCTCCGCGATCTGCTTCTTTGCTTCCTCGAAACGCCCGTGTCGGACGAGAAAGCGCGCGTAGTCCGCCCGAAGCTCGGCGACGCCGCTCCGCTCGCGGATCGCGCGCACGAAGGAGGCGGTCGCCTCCGCCGTGTCCGAGCGGAGTCCTTGCGCCACGGCGATCCCCCAGAGCGCCTCCGGGTTGTCCTCCTGGTAGCGGAGGACCCAGCCATACGCCTCCTTCGCCTTCTCGAGATCCCCGCGGCCAAGGTACGCCTCGCCGAGCGCCTGCTCGATCAGGTAGCGCTGGCTCGACTCGACCTCCTCGCGCGCGCGGATCAGGACCGCGATCTGATCCGAGCGGGAGCCGTTCTTGTGAAACACGGCGCGCGCGTTCTCGATCCACGGCCCTGCCGCCGTCTTGTGGGTCTTGACCGCCTCCTCGGCCGTTCGAATCGCCCGGTCCGCGTTTCCGAGAAGAAGATGCGTGTAGGCGAGCAAGGAAAGAGCGCCCTCGTCGGCCGGAGAGCGGACGAGCGCCTTCTCGAGAAGAGCGAGCGCCTCGTCGGGTTTTCCGTTCTCGATCCGGTCGTGGGCGGCGACGACCTGCGCCGGGACCAAATATTTGCCGACTGAAGTATCCGCGACGAGCTTCTCGATGAGGAACTCGAGGTCGGGGTCGAGTTCGTGGAGACGCTCGCGCACGATCTCGCGCACGTCGTACGGATCGCTCCTCGGGCTCGAATAGGAGTTCATCCCCTCCGCGAAATACTCGAAGACGCTCGATCCCTGATAACGGGAGAGGAACCGCCGGTTCCCGCCGTGCTCCTTCTCCTTCGCCGCTCGGTAGGTCTCCTGGATGAGGCGCTTCTCGTCCGGCGTGAGAACGTAGTGCACTTGATGCGTGAGCTCGTGGAGAAGCGTGTTGTACTTCCGCTGAATCGAACGCTCGATATCCTCGATCCCGGTCACCGTGTGATAGCCGCCGCATCCGCGGACGTCGTCCCAGAGCCTCGAGTCGTACGAAATGCGAAGATCGCGGAGGAGTCCCTGGTGGGGTGTTTCCGAGAGGCGTTCGTAGAGCGGCTTGATGTAGACGGAGGCTCCGGCCTCGACGAAGACAGGGACGAAACGCGCCCACGGCTCGATGGAGAGCGCGACGCGCTTCTCGTGCCGTTCGGAGAGCGAGCGGTAGTTCGAGACGAAGTCCTCGATGCGCGGGATCTCCGGGAAGGGGGTTTCGGCGAACTCCCGCTCCGCCGCGGCCCGTTGGACGCTCGCGCGAAGACGCTTCCCTTCCATCGCCTTGGCAAAGCCGTTGTGCGCGCGGCCGTGCTCGGGGCATCGTTCGAGCGCCGCCCGGAAGTGCGCGAGGGCGGAGTCGTGATCTCCCTCCTCCCAACAGAGCGAGCCGAGGAGAATGTGCGGATCGACGAGAGCCGGCCGGCTCGATCGGATCGCGCGAAGATGGCTTCGCGCCTCTCCCCGCCTCCCGGCGGCGAGGAGTCCCCGGATCTCCGCGAGGAGCGGCCGCGTGAAATCGTCGGGGAACGCCCCGGGGAAGGCTTTCTCGAGCTCGGCATAGGTACGCTTCGAGAAGCCGTTCCCGAGCGAGTAGTGCGCCTCCTCGTTCCACGGATCCCACGCGAGGGTCTCCCTGGCGATGTCGATCCCCTCTCCGTTCTCTGCGAGCCGGAAGAGGAGCGAGGCGATCGTGTTCAGAATTCCCGGATCGGGCATCCCCGCGTCGAGCGCCTTCGAGGCGAGGTCCGCTGCCTCCTCGTAGGCGCCCTTCTTCTCCGCGATCCGCGCCAGACCGGTGAGCGCCCTCACTCCGTTCTCGGGATGCACGGCGAGGGCGAAGGCTTCCTCCAACGCCTTCTCCGCTTCGTCGACGCGGAGGAGCCGGAAGTTGATAAGAGCGCGGCCGAGAAGCCCCGCGACCGACTCCGGATCGCGCGCGAGACGGCGGGCGGTCAGCGTATCGATGCGGGCGAGGTTCTCCTGATGGTCGAGAAGCGAAAGTCGAAGACGAAAAGCTTCTTCCGAAGAGAGGTCGAGGCGCTCCGCCTGCGCGATCGCCTCCTCCGCCTCGGCGAAGGCGTAGCGGCGGAGACGGGCTTCCGCTCGAACGAGGAAGAGATCGCGGCGCTCGTCGCGAGTCGCGGGGCGGAGGGAGTCGAGAACCTGTTCCGCCTCTTCGATCCGGCCGATCGACACGAGGAGGCGCGCCTTCTCGAGAGGCTTCGTCTGCGGATCGTCGATCTCCTTCTCGATCAGACGGCGCGCCTCGACGATCCGGTGCAGGAACCGCGTCTTCGGGGCGAGGGCCGTGTCCGCGCCGGCCCCGCTCGAGGAGTCCGCGAGAAAGAGCTCCCTCCCGGAAGAGCGCGCAGAGTCGACCGCGCGGGCGCTCTCCGCGAGCGCGGGCGCGGAAAGGAGACAACCGACGAGAAACGCCGCCGACCAGTGGCGAAGCATTTGGAAGAAAACCCCCATCCGCGGGAGATCATCCTCGTCCTCCCGAGCGGAGGAGAGAATACGACAACGCCCGCGCCGGCTCAAGACCGGTTCCGGCTGGAGACCGAGCGGGGCACGGGCGCGGCGCCGAAATGAGCCTTCGCGACGGGCGCGCGCGCGGTATCCTGGGCGGGGGGAGCGGGCGAGCCGGTCGATCGAACCAAGGAAGGAGGCGCGGAATGAAGGTGATCGCGGACTTCAGCGTCACGCCGCTCGGGGTCGGGGTCTCGGTCTCGAAGTACGTCGCGGCATGCGAGAAGGTGCTCGAGGAAGCGGGGCTCCCGCACCGCCTGCACGCGTACGGCACGAACGTCGAGGGGGATTGGGAAGCGGTGTTCGCGGCGATCCGGCGCTGCCACGAGGTCGTTCACGCGATGGGGGCGCCGCGCGTCGGCACGGTGATCAAGGTCGGCACGCGCACCGACAAGGACCAGACGATGGAGGACAAGATCCGGAGCGTCGAGGCGAAGCGGAGAGGCGAAGTGTAGCGCGCGTCCCGGCATGGACATGCGTTGCCGGCAGAAAACAGCCATGATAATAACAGGCACTCTGGGGGGACCGGAACGGTCCCCTGGGGTTCGGGCGGGGGTCGTCTCCGGGCCGGGGGGGGCATGCGGTCTATCTTCTTTGCCCTTCTTCTCGCAGTTCTCTTCCGCGAGGGGGTTGCCGCGGACCTTTCCCCGCCGCGCAATCTCGAGGTCGTCGAAGGCGGCGAAGGGTGGGTTCGTCTTCGCTGGGGAGCGGTGACGGACGGCGCTCTCAAAGGTTATCGAATCAAGTATTCTCTCTCTCCGGGCGTCCATCCTTCCATGACCGACTGGAGCGGTTATCGGGCGGCGTTTTCGTTCACAACCGACGACGGATTCGACGACAACCTTGTCTGGATGAAGGTATTCGACCGGCACGATCGCGCCTTCACCGCCTTCGTGATTCCCGCACGGATCGGAACCGCCGGCTACCTCAGGCCGGAGGATCTCGTGACCTTGAACGCACACAGACATGAGGTCGGATCGCATACCTTCAACCATCCGGTCTTGATACGGAACACAGCGTTCACGATCCGATACGAAGGACTCTCAGGCGAGTGCACTCTCGAGATCGATTCGGACAGTCTGCGGACGACGCTCGGGAGCCTGGGGCCGGACCTGCGCATCTCTCTCCGTCATCCCTCGGTGCGGTATCTCGCGGATCTGGTCGATACGATCGACGCCCGCCCCGAGTATAGCTGTGTTCTCGACTATTATCCTTGCCGGCTGGAGTATTGCGAATCGAAGTACCTCCTTCCAGTTGCGGCCGTGGACATCGGGGCTGCCCCATTCCAGGTTCGGACCACGAAGGGGTGCGATTCGCTCACCTTGATCACGGAGCTTGTCTCTTCGAAGGACCATCTCGAAGCCGTGATCGCGGATTCGACTTACCGCTGCCGGTCCTTCGCGTACCCACGGCACGCGCACGATCAGCGCGAGATGAACGCAGTCATGGAAACGGGCTACCTCGGCGCGCGGAACGGAACACCCTTCGGAACGTATCCAGGCTACTGCCCGGTCTCCTACAGCACTCTCGATCGGGTCAGTCTCTATCAGACGCCGATGACGTGGGGTCAGCCGCCGAACGACTCTTCCGAGGCGTGGTCGCGGGAGAGGATCCGGCAACGAATCGCCGCGTGGAAACGGGATGGCGAGTGGGCGATCCTCTACGTGGCGCACACGCTGGCCGACTGGGACTCGGCCCATGTCGATTGGGTGCTCGATGAAATCGTCGCGGACGGCCAGGTGTGGGTCGCTCCTTTCGGCGAGGTCGCGGAGTACGTGCGCCGATTTCACGTGACCGTAGAGAACCCCGTGGAGGGGTGGAACGACTCGCTCACCGTATCGGCCCCGCTGCGCGGTCTTCCGATCGGGCCGTGGATCCATGCGGTCGTCGTCGCCTACGATACGGCGGGTGTGGAGAGCGGTTGGTCGAATGAGGTTGGGTTTCGGGCGGTGGTTCCTTCTGTCGACGTCGAGAGGGGGATACCCACGCCCTCTCCGTCCTTCTCTCTCGCGCCGGCTTGTCCGAATCCGACGAGTCTGGGCTCGGCGATCTCCTTCACGCTCCGCGAATCGGGACCTGCGGTTCTTCGGGTCCACGACGTGTCCGGTCGTCTGGTCGCGACGGTTCTCGACGGGCATCTCCTCCCCGGAACGCATGAGGTCATCTGGAGCGGAACCGATCATTCCGGCGGCCGAGCGGGGGCCGGGATCTATTTCTGCCGATTGGATACGCCCTGGGGAACGGAAGCACGGCGTAACGTGCTTCTTCGTTGACGACCGGAGCGTCGCGGGCGAGCGCGGGTGAAAGCCGCCGATCCCACCCGTGAAGGGCTTCTCCTCTCGGTTCGCCCCTGCTAGCATGATCGAATGAACCGAGATCGAACGAGCGTCGTCGAGATCCTGATCCGCTCTCTCGGGTTTGTCGCGGTCGGTTGGACGGCGGCGGGGCTCGCGAAGGCCGTCGTCGAGTCGGTCCGCCACGGCTACGCGGGGCACGGGCATCTCTACCTCGTTCTCTGGAGCGGGGCGAGCGAGTACCGTTCCCTGATCGTTCCGTTTCTTTGGGGAGGGGCGCTCGTCTTCGCGGTCGTTCTTCTTCTCCGCCGCCTACCCGAGAAGCGCCGCTCGACCGTCCTCGTTCTTCTCCTCCTCGCGGCGGCGGCCGGAGCTCTTCTCTATTTCGGCTACCGCCTGAACCGGTACGCGATGGCCGCCTTCTGGAAGGAGGTGCGGAACACGCGCTCCCTTCCGCCCGCGTCGAGGACCGCGCTCGTTCTGGCGGCGAACCTCGGGGTCGCGGTTCTCATCATCTTTCACGCGCTCCTCTTCCAGCGGGTTCTCGGCGCGCTTTCCGGGATCCGAGGGCGGAAGCTGCATTCAAAGTCCGGACCGTTGTCCGCGGCCGCGCTCCTCTTCGTTCTCCTTGTCCTCGGAGGCGAGGCGGCGCTCCGCCCGTCCGCGCACGGGCGCCCGAACATCCTTCTCATCGCGCTCGACACGACCCGGCAGGATCACCTCACGCCGGCCGGCTACCCGAGGGAAACCGCGCCGCGCATCGCGCGACTCGCGCGCGAGGGGACCCTCTTCGTCGAGACCGTTTCGCAGGCGCCGTGGACCCTCTCTTCGTTCGCATCGATGCTCACCGGGCTCTATCCCTCGACTCACGGCGCGTACATCGGCACGGAAGAGAGGCTTCTCCGCCGCGACCACGTTCCGTTCGTCGCGCCGAGGCACGCCACCCTCGCGGAGATCTTCAAAAACGCGGGCTACGCGACCGCGTGCGAAGCGGCCAACACGTATCTCCGCTTCGGGCTCGAGCAAGGCTACGATCATTGCCGCGTCGAGCTCCGGCCGGCGTCGGAGACGGCCGACGCGCTTCTCACGTGGCTCGAGGCGAACTTGGAGCGTCCGTTCTTCGCCTTCCTCCATTTCAACGACGCGCACATGCCGAACGTGCCCCCGTCCCCGTACGACCGGATCTTTCCGACATCGACCGGCCGCGCGCACACGAACGAGGAGAAGTGGGATTGGCAATATACGAAAGGTGAGAGCTTAAACGAACGAGCGTTCGAGGAGTTTCGCGAGCACAAGGTCGCGATCTACGACGGCTGCATCCGCTTCATGGACGCCGAGATCGGCCGCGTGCTCGCGTGGCTCGAAGCGCGGGGGCTCGCGGAGAACACACTCGTCGGCGTCGTCTCCGATCACGGAGAGGAGTTCTGGGATCACGCGGAGGCGCAAGCGGCCGCGTACCGGGATCCGCGCGGGCTCTACGGCGTCGGGCACGGGCACACGCTCTTCGAGGAGCAGCTCCGCCTCCTCTTTGTTCTGCGCGGTCCGGGCGTCCCCCCCGGGGAGATCGTATCGAGCCGCGTGCGCGCGATCGATCTTCCCCCGACGTTCCTCGATCTGGCGGGGTTCGAGCCGCCGGATAGGATCGAGGGGCGATCGCTCGTTCCTCTTCTCGAGGGGGCGGAGGAGGGCGACCGCCCGGCGTTCGCCGAGGCGATCATCTACGGTCCGGACCGAAGGGCGCTCGTTCGGGACGGCTACAAGTACGTCTGGTCCCCCGACGAGCCGCACTTCCTCTTCGACCTGGAGGCCGATCCGGGCGAGACGACAAACCTCATCGGATCGGAGCCGGAACGGGCGGAGAGCATGCGGAGCGAGATCGAGGCGTGGCTCGCGCGCCGAGAGGGGAAGAGGCCGGACGTTCGGGGAACGCTCGACGAGGAGACGCTGGAGGAGCTCAAGGCGCTCGGATACATCGAGTGACGAGCGGCGCGCGCGAGGTCCAGGGCTTCCCGCGGGGCGCTTCGCTCCCGGCTTGGATTCGACGGACGATCGGCGCTAGAATGTGCGCGGCGGATTTTCATTCCTTCAACTTACGTGGGGAGAGCTGCTCATGCCGGAGGATGTCTTCGTTCACGAGAAGGGGCTCTGCGAGTCGGATCGCGTCGGCAAGGGGACCCGGATCTGGGCCTTCGCGCACGTCATGAAGGGGGCGGTGGTCGGCGAGGGGTGCAACATCGGCGAGACGAGCTTCGTCGAATCGGGCGCCGTGATCGGCAACCACTGCACGATCAAGAACGGCGTGTCGGTTTGGGACAAGGTGACCCTCGAGGACTATGTCTTCATCGGTCCGAACGCGGTCCTGACGAACGATCTTCTCCCCCGGTGCAAGCACAAGAAGACGCCGGACGACTTCCTCCCCACGCTCATCAAAGAGGGCGCGTCGATCGGCGCGAACGCGACGATCGTGTGCGGGGTCGTCATCGGGCGGAACGCGATGGTCGGCGCGGGAGCGGTCGTGACCCGCGACGTTCCGGACCACGTGCTCGTCATCGGGAACCCGGCGCGCCAGCGCGGGTTCGTCTGCGACTGCGGCCGCAGGATGGAGCCGGGCATCCGGTGTTCGTGCGGGAGGTTGTACCGCGTGCGCGAGGGGCGCGTTCGGGAAGAGAAGTGACCGATCGCGCGGCCGCGCCGGTCGACCGAATTCCGGCTACATCCAATCGATCGATGAGCGAAGAACCGCTTCGCATGCGCGCCTGGATGGGATGCCGCTTCCTCCGATCGCATCTCGTCGGTTGGCTCGTCGCCGCGTGTTGCGCATCGCCGGCGGGTGCCTTCGACGGCGCGCGCGCCAAGGCGATCGTCGACACGATCGCCTCCGACGCCTTTCAAGGAAGAAAGAGCGGCCTCGCCGGCGGGCGGATGATCGAGGAGTTCGCCGCCGCGCGCTTCCTTGCGTGGGGCCTCGAGGGGGGCGGGACGGACGGCGGCTTCTTTCATGAGTTCCCGATGCTCGTCACCGAGGAGAGGAGCGCCGCCCTCGAGCTTCTCGACGGACCGTACGCGCCGCTCGCGTTCCAAGACGGCGATGATTTCGTTCTCGCGACGAACTCGGGGAGCGGAGAGCGCTTCGCGGAGGTCGTGCTCGCCGGATACGGCGTGTCGGACGCGAGACGCGGACGGCAGGACTACGGCGATCTCGACGCCGGCGGAAGGATTGTCGCGATCGTGCGCGAGGAGCCGGACCGCGCGTACGTTTGGGAGCCGGCGATCTCGCGCGACTCGACGCTCGAGGAGGCCGTTCGCCGCGGCGCCGCGGGGGTCCTTTGGCTTCGGGGAGAGCGCGCGATCGCGGGGGGAGCGGTGCACGAGGGCTCGTACCGCGCGGACATTCCCCTCGCCTCCATCGGGGAGCGCGTGCTCGGGCATCTTCTCGCGGGGACCGGCTACGACGTGAAGCGTTACCGATCGGATCTGGCGAAGGGGCCTCTCCCGCTCGCGACCGGAAAGCGGATCCGTCTCTCGGCCGACGTCCGACGCGTGGAGGGCGGTTCGGCGCGCAACGTCGTCGGGATCGTCCGCGGATCGGATCCGCTCCTTCGGGACGAGACGATCGTCGTGGGAGCGCACGGGGATCACCTCGGGATCGGCGCGCACGGGCTCGTTTACAACGGCGCGAACGACAACGCCTCCGGAACCGCCGTCGTGATGGAGCTCGCGCGCTCCTTCGCGGAAAGGGACCCGAGGCCGGCCCGCACGATCGTGTTCGTCGTCTTCGCCGCCGAGGAGCAGGGTCTTCTCGGATCGCGCGCGTTCGTCGCCGATCCCCCGATCGACCTCGGCGCGGTCGTCGCCATGATGAACCTGGACGTCGAGGGGCACGGAAACGGAAAGACCGGCATCGGCGGGGCCGCGTCGTTCCCCCGTTCGTTCGCGGCGTCGTCCGGTGGTTCGACGGGGGCGAGGCGGGGAGCGAGGCGTTTCTGGACGCGGTTGGGGATCTTCGCGCCCGCGCGGAAGAGGGCGACTCCCTCGCGGTCGTCTCCTCGATCCGCGAGATGCGCGGCGCCTCGAGGGGAGGCGCTCGCGCGGTCCTCGTCGGTCTCCGCGCGGAGAAGGGATCGATCCCGCGCGCGCGGCTCCCGCTCCTCGGCCCTCTCGGCGCCGGGCTCGTCTCGATCCCGTCGCGCGAGGATGCGGCCGGCCTGGAATCTTTGAAGAGTCAAGGGATCGACCTTCTGGTTCGGTGGGAGCCAGGGAGGCGGCCCGCGCTCCCCGCGGGCGCGCGCGCGTTTGTCCGGTTCTTTCCGGGGCGTGGGGAGGAGATCGCCGAACCGGATTCCTTTCCGCGCGGATCGGTCCTCTTTCTCGCGAGCCTCGAGGCGGGAGCGGGTCCTCGTCTCGTCGCCCGCGCGATTCGGCGCCTCGGTTGGGACCGCGTTCATCTCGATCTCGTCCCCTGGATCGCCGCTCGGAACGACGAGGAGGAGCTCGCGGTCTTCCTCGAGGAGCTCAGGGAGGCGGGCGGGTTCGAGCCGCGCACGATGCGCGCGCTTCTCGGGGAGAACCTCGCTCGTTGGTGAGCGGTCCGATTCCTCCGGCGCCCGCCGTTCTTCTTTCGCGGCGCGAATCTCTTGCTCGATGCTCGCCCTGCTGGTAGATTCCAGGTCCGTTTCGCTGGGGGGCGCCGAGCGATGAGAAATGTCTGCGTCTTCGCAGGATCGAGTGTTGCCGCGTCCAAAGCATGTCTCGACGCGGCGCGCGGGACCGGACGCGCGATCGCCGCGCGCGGCCTCGGGCTCGTCTACGGCGGGGGGGCGGCGGGGGTGATGGGCGCGCTTGCCGACGCGGCGCTCACCGGCGGGGCGCGCGTGACCGGCGTGATCCCGCGCTTCATGCTCGAGAAGGGGCTTGCGCATGCGGGCGTTCGGGATCTTCGCGCGGTTTGGTCGATGCCGGAACGGAAAGCGATGCTCCTCGAAATCTCCGATGCGTTCGTGGCGCTTCCGGGCGCCTTCGGCACGCTCGACGAGCTGTTCGAGGCGCTCACCGGCGCCCAGCTCGGGCTCCATCGGAAGCCGTGCGGCTTGTTGAACGTCGGCGGATACTACGACGGGCTTCTCGCGTTCCTCGACCGAGCCTGCGCGGAGCGCCTTCTCTCGAACGAGCATCGCGCTCTTCTCGCCGCGGCGAAGACGCCGGGGAGCCTTCTCGACCGGCTCGCTCGATTGACGGCGTCCTCGCCGGCGAGCCGTTCCTTGAGCGGATTGCCCGCGGCGCGGGAGGCCGCTTGCGGGGGGAGGCGGAGGAGATGATCCAAGACCGCGAGAGGACCTGGGAAGCGGCCGGAAGGGGCCGGAGGTGGCTCGCGCTCGTTCTCGCGACGCTCCTCTCCGGATATCTCTTCGCTCAGGAACCCGAGCCGGAGATGCCGCGCGCCGCCCTCGTCGAGGCGGAGATCGCGCGGATCGCGGAGGAGGTTCGGGGGGACGTCGGGGTCGCCGTGATTCACGTGGAGTCGAGGCGTCTCCTCGCGCACGCCGGGGACAAGCGCTTCCCGATGGCAAGCGTGTACAAGATCCCGATCGCCGTCGAGCTCCTCACGAGGGCCGATCGCGGGGAAGTTCATCTCGACTCGACCCTGGTCACTCTCAGGCCCGAGGACTCCCGGCCGGGGAGCGGCGACATCGCGTTTCTTCTTCATTCTCCTGGTGTGAAACTTTCGCTCCGCAATCTTCTTCGGCTTTCGCTCGTGGTGAGCGACAACACGGCTTCGGATCTCGTCCTCCGGGCGGCGGGAGGTCCGAAGGCGGTCACCAAGAGGATGCAGCAGCTCGGCATCGTCGACATGACGATCGATCGATCGACTCTCCAGCTCCTGCTCGCATGGGATGGACTTGAAGGCGCCCTCGCGGACAGCGCGTTCTCGTGGGAGGCCTACGAGGCGCTCGTCGCGGGGTTGACGATGGATGACAAAAGGCGGACCGCCGAAGCCGCGTCGCTCGACCCGCGGGATACCTGCACTCCGATCGCGATGGCGCGTCTCTTGGAGAAGATTTGGAAGGGAGACGCCGTCTCCCTCGAATCGCGGGAGCTGCTGCTCGCCACGATGGCGAAGAGCAACGGATCGAGAAGGCTCCGCGGCATGCTTCCTCCCGGTCTTCCGCCCGCTCCCCACAAGACCGGCACGATGTGGGGAGGGGGGCTCGCCACGGTGAACGACGCGGGGATCATCGAGCTTCCGGACGGCCTGGGTCACCTCGCGATCGCCGTCTTCATCAATCGAGCGGAGGGGGAAGTCCCCGCCCTCGAAACGGTCATCGCGCAGATCGCCCGTCTTCTCGTCGACTTCTTCATCCTCATGCCGGCGGAGTGAGGCTCGGTCTTCTCGATCGGGCCGCCGGCGGGGAGCGATCGGAGGAAGACAGCGGGTCGGTCCTCGTGTAATCTCTCCAGAACACCCCGCCCGCCGGCCGGACCCCTCGGGGAAGGGCCGCGCGGTCTCGACCCGACAAGACCGAAGGCGACGCACGACAGGGAGGCCCGATGACGACATCTCCGGAAGCGCCGAAGAAGACACGGACCTTCGGACGCACCTATTGGATGCTGAACACGATCGAGATGTTCGAAAGGCTCGCGTATTTCAGCATGCGCGCGGTCGTTCCCGTCTACATCATGCAGGCGGACGATCCCGGCGGTCTTCACTTCACCGCCGCGATGAAGGGAACGATCTACGCCTGGTGGTTCATCTTTCAATCGATTCTCCCGACCTTCACCGGAGGCTATGCGGACCGCTACGGCTACAAGAAGACCCTGTTCGTTTCGTTCACGCTGAACATCATCGGCTATCTGATGATGGCGAACCTCCGGAGCTATCCGGGATTCTTCGCGGGAGTGATCGTTCTCGCGAGCGGAACCGCGCTCTTCAAGCCGGCGCTGCAAGGCTCCCTCGCGCAGAACCTGACGAAGCTGAACTCGTCGGTCGGCTGGGGGATCTTCTACTGGGTCGTGAACATCGGCGCGGCGATTGGGCCGTTTCTCGCGACGGCCATCCTCGGCGATCCCCACACGCAGACTTCTTGGCGGAACCTCTTCACCGCTTCGGCGATCATCACGTCTCTGAACTACATCATGCTCTTCACGTTCCGCGACGTCCCCTCGGGCGCGGACAAGACGGAGAGCCCGATCCATGTCATGAGACGGACCCTTAAGAACATCGTCGAGCCGCGCCTCGTGGCGTGGCTTCTCATCATGTCGTGCTTCTGGCTCATGATGTACCAGCTCTGGGACCTGCACCCGAACTTCATCGAGGATTGGGTGGACAGCTCGCCGATCGCGCGCATTCTTCCTTTCGAGCAATGGAAGATGCACACGGCCCGCGGGGTCATGGTGCCGCAGCAGATCCTCCTCAACCTGAACGCTCTCTTCATCATCTTGTTCATGGTGCCCGTCTCGTGGATGGTGCGGCGCATGCGCGTCTTGGCGTGCATGGTGATCGGGATGGCGGTCGCGATGATCGGAATCCTGGTTGCCGGGTTCACGGCAAGCGGCTGGGTTCTCCTTCTCGGAATCGTCTTCTTCTCGACGGGCGAGATGATGACCGGCCCGAAGAAGAACGAGTATCTCGGCCTCATCGCGCCTCCCGGAAAGAAGGCGCTCTATCTCGGGTACGTGAACATTCCGGTCGGAATCGGCGGGTTCGTCGGATCGAAGATGGCCGGGTATCTCTACGGGCATTACGGCGAGAAGGCGACGCTCGCTCTCCGCTACATCGCGGAGAAGAAACTCCTCGGCGAGGACAAGGCGTGGGACGGATCGATCCGGACGCTCGAGGCGACGCTCGGCGTCTCCAGGACCGAAGCGGTGGCGAGGCTTCAGGAGCTGACGGGGATGGACGCGGTAGAGGTGACGCGGATGCTCTGGGCCGAGTACCATCCGCAGTACTACGTGTGGATTCCGTTCGCGATGATTGGGCTCGGGGCGATCGTCGCGCTCGTCATCTTCAGCCAGATGGCGAAGCGATGGAAGGATATGGATGCGTAGCCGTGCGTAGCCTGGCCGGTGGGCGCGTCGCCGGCGCCCTGGGTTGCAACCCGCAGTGGTGGCGTCGTCGGACGCGCGGGTCTCTCCTTCGCGCCGCATGCGCGAAGGAGCTTCCTCGCCACCCCGTCGCTCTTCGCGACGGGGAGCCCCGGCTCGGTCGTGTCGGCCACAGCCCGCTCGCGCTCCG
>VGIW01000074.1 GCA_016867715.1 Candidatus Eisenbacteria bacterium
AGGCCGGGTACCCGCCCCCTCGATGATGGAGCCGAAGGCTCCCGCCCGTGGGGGGGTGGCCGAGCGATTGGAGCCGAGAACGCGCGAGGCGCGTTCGGAGGCGTCCCCGAGGGGGAGGTCGGCCCGTCGAGCGAGCCATCCGAGAACGTGGAATCGGTATCGGATACCTTCTCGATAGCCGGAGCGGAACATCCGCGAACCGTCCTCCGATATTGAACATGCCGCGGGGAGGATTCGTCCTTAGAATACATTCGGAAACGCCTTCGGCCCGGCATCTGGGGTGGGACCGTGTGGGTCTCGTCCCCCGACATCGATCGCCGCTGCCCTGCGCTCTCCCGGATCGGGCGGCGGCCACATGGGAGGTTTCATGAGCGGAAGAAGGAATCGTTGCGCGTCTTTCGGAGCGGCGGTCGCTGCCGCGTGCGCGCTCTTCGCCGCATCGGTCGCGGCGGGAGCTGAACCGGGTTACCTACGCTCCCCCGATCTTCACGGCCCCACGATCGTCTTCACGGCGGAAGGGGATCTCTGGATGGCCTCTGATGACGGCCGCGACGTCCGCCGGATCACCTCGCACGCGGGCGATGAGACGGGAGCGAAGTTCTCCCCCGACGGATCGAGAATCGCCTTCTCCGGCTTCTACGACGGGAACACGGACCTCTACGTCATGCCGTCCGCGGGGGGCGAGCCGAGACGTCTCACGTGGCATCCCGCTCCTGACTTCTGCATCGGATGGTCGCGCGACGGATCGCGCATCTACTTCCTCAGCTTCCGGGAAAGCCCGAACCGCTCGCCGGATTTCTTCTCGATCCCGGCTTCGGGGGGCGAGCCGGAGAAGGTGCCGATCGGCTGGATTTCCACCTTCGACGAGGATGCCGCGACCGGCCGCTTCGCCTTCACGCGCACCGCCGGCGGCGGAACGTGGAAGCGCTACCGCGGAGGGACCGCCGCGGATATCTGGGTCGGCGATCCTAGACAAGCGGACTATCGACGGATCACCGATTTCGAGGGGGCGGATCTCTACCCGATGTGGCACGGCGGGCGAATCTACTTTCTCTGCGATCAGGGGGGAACGATGAACATCTGGTCCCTCCTTCCCGATGGATCGGACCGCAGGAAGCACACCGATTTCGACGGGTGGGACGCGCGCCACGCATCGATGAGCGACTCCGGACGAATCGTCTTCACCCTCGCGGGGAACATCCACGTTTTCGATCCGGCCGCGGGAAGCGAACGCCTGGTGCCGATCGATCTCCCGAGCGAGCGGATTCTCACGAGAAAGCGCTATCCCGATGCGGAAAAGTACCTGACTTGGTTCACGCTTTCTCCCGACGCGGAGCGGCTCGCCATCGTGACCCGCGGCGAGATCTTCTCGGTTCCGGCGGAGGAAGGTGTCACCCTCCCTGTCACGCACGGAAGCGGCGCGCGCGAGCGAGACGCATGCTACGACCCCGCCGGCAAGAAGGTCGTCTACATCTCGGACGCGAGCGGCGAGGAGGAGATCATGATCGCTGACGCCTGGGGGCGCGGCGGGGCGAAACGCCTGAAGAAGGCGGCGGAGAGCAACTGGTTCTTCCCGCCTACTTGGTCTCCCGACGGGAAGCAGATCGCCTACGCGGACGAGAACCAGGATCTCTACGTCGTCGACGCGGACGGGGGCGAACCGGTTCTCGCCGACCACTGCGACTTCGACGAGATCCGCGACTACGTCTGGAGTCCCGACGGGCGGTGGCTCGCCTATTCCAAATCAAACGACGTCGACATTCGCTCGGTCTACATTTACGACACAAAGGAAAAGAAGGTCCGCGCGGCGACCGGTTGGACGACGGACGACCACACTCCGGCCTGGGATCCGGACGGGCGCTTCCTCTACTTCCTCAGCGATCGCGTGATGAACCCGCACATCGGTTGGCGCGACTTCGAGACGATCGAGGCGGCGACGACCCGCCCCTATATGCTTCTCCTTCGTCCGGACGTGGAGAACCCGCTCGTCGCGAGGAAGGGGATCCCGCCGAAGGAAGGAGCCGAGGAAGAGAAGGGGAAGAAGAAGGAAGAGGAGAAGAAGGGAAGGAAGGAGAAGGAGAAGAGCGAGGACGAAGAGGAGGAGAAGGCGCCGGAACCGGTCGAGATCGACTTCGAGGGGCTTGCCGAACGCTACCTCGAGCTTCCGGTCGAGACGGGGCGCTACTACGGGCTCGCCGCGACATCGAAGAAGGTCTTCTATCTCTCTAGGCCGCCGGAAGGGCTCGCCGAGGATTTCGATTTCGACGACGAGCCGAAACCGAAGGCATCCCTCCTCGCGTTCGATCTCGAGGAGAAGGAAGCGAGCACGTTTCTCGACGGGGTTTCCGCCTTCGAGGTCGGCGCGAAGAAGGAGAAGATCGCCGTGATGAAGCGCCGCGGCGAGATCTACGTGGTCGACGCATCCTCCGCGCCGAAAGACATCGAGGATGCGAAGGTCTCCCTCTCGGATCTCGTCGTCGAGCTCGATCCGCGAGAGGAGTGGCGCCAGATCTTCTTCGAGGGATGGCGGAACATGCGCGACTTCTATTGGGACGAGGGGATGCACGGAATCGACTGGAAGGCGGTTCGCGATCGGTACGCCACCCTGCTCCCCCGCCTCGCGACGCGGGATGACCTCCGGGATCTCATGGCGGAGATGATCGGCGAGCTCGCCACCTCGCACACGTACGTTTGGGGCGGCGACTCGGGGAAGGACGTTCCCGGCGTCTCGACCGGAACTGTCGGCGCGGAGCTCGCGCGGGAGGGGGACGCCTTCCGCGTGACGCGCATCTACCGGGCCGATCCCGCGGACCGCGTGCGTTCCCCGCTCGAGGAGCCCGGGGTCGCCGTGCGCGAGGGGGACTACATCCTCGCGGTCAACGGCCTCCCGTTCCCCCCGAATGAGCCGTTCGAGGCGAGCCTCGAGAACCTCGCGGGGAAGGAGGTTCTCCTCACGGTGAACGACCGCCGCTCGCGCGAGGGTGCGCGCGATGTCGTGGCGAAGCCGCTTCGCGGGCGGGAGGCAGGGAACCTCCTCTACGCGGACTGGGTCCGCCGAAACCGCGAGCGCGTGGCGGAGAAGACCGGCGGAAAGATGGGATACATCCACGTCCCCGACATGGGCGGGAGGGGCCTCGCGGCGTTCGACCGGTGGTTCTATCCGCAGCTCGAAAGGGAAGGAATGGTCGTCGACATGCGCTGGAACGGGGGCGGCTTCGTTTCGCAGCTCATCGTCTCCCGGCTCGCGCGTAATCCGGTCATGTTCGGGCGCGCGCGCGGAGGCGACACCTGGAACTGGCCGGCGCGCGTTCTCAACGGCCCCTTCGTCGTCCTTACGAACGAGTTCGCCGGCTCCGACGGCGACCTCGGACCCTTTGCGATTCAACAAATGGAGCTCGCGCCGATCATCGGCAAACGCTCCTGGGGGGGCGTGATCGGGATCCGCGGGGACAAACCCCTCGTCGACGGCGGCGTAGAGACCCAGCCGGAGTACGCTTACTGGGCGCCTTCGGTCGGGTGGGGGCTCGAGAACCGCGGCGTCGAGCCGGACATCGAGGTCGACAACCTCCCGCAGGAGATCGGGCGCGGCATCGACGCGCAGCTCGACCGCGGGATCGAGGAGCTTCTCCGGCTTCACAAGGAAAGACCTCCCGCCAAACCGGCTTTCGAGCCGGCGCCGGACCGGAGCCGCAAGGCGTACCGGAGAGAGCTGTAGCGGAGCGACGTCCCCGCGTGCTCGCGCGAGGACGCGCATCGAGGGGGATGAAGATGGCGCGCGAGGGGATTCGTTTCCGCCGCTGCCGCCGCGAGGATCTCTATCCCGCGGTCCGGCTGATCCTCCGGTCGATCGGCGATCTCAGGGAGAAGACCGGGAAGCCGCCGGTCCCGTGGAGGCCGCGCGCGGCGCCAGCGTTTGCCCACCATCTCTTCTCCACCGACCCGGAAACGTTCCTCTGTGCATGGAAAGGGACGCGCCTCGTCGGTTTCGCCGCGGCGATCGTTCGCGGGAAGCAATGGTATCTCGCCTGGCTCTTCGTCGATCCCAGGCTTCAAGAGCGCGGGATGGGGCGGGAGATGCTTCGGCGCGTGTGGCGAGACGGTCCCGGCATGACGCACGCGCTCGGAACCTTTACCTATAACCAACACGCGGTCGGTCTCTACACGAGCTTCGGCATGCTCCCGCACGAGCTTCTCACGGTGATGGAGGCGAAGACCGAGAAGATCCTCTTGCCGAAGAGGCCGGCTTTTGATGCATCAAGCGAAGTCCGGCGCGGCGATCTTGCCTGGATCGATCGTCTCGAGCGAGCGATCCGCGGATACCCGCATCCGGAAGAGTGGAGGTTCTGGGCGGGCGACGAGGAGTTCCACGTCCTCGTATTCCGGCGCGGCGGCCGCCGGGTCGCGTACGGCATGATCGGACCGCGTGGAGAGATCCAGCCGATCGGCGTGGAGTCGGCCCGGGATCTCCGCGCGGCGGTGGACGCCTCGATCCTCGCCGCCGCGAAGCTCGGGAAGGAGACCCTCCGTTTCTTCTGCCCGAACGGCAACCGCGCGATCTACGGCTACCTCCACGCCCTCGGATTCCGAAACGTGGAGATGCTCGTCTTCATGACCGACCGTCCCTACGGCGACTTCTCGCGCTACCTCCCCGCGACGCTCGCGGTGTTCTAGCGCCGCTCCAGAGTGGCTGGCAGAGGTGAGTCGGAGCGGCGCTCGACCGGGGTCTTCCCCCCTGGGAATCTCTTGGCCCCGCGGGCGGGCGGATGATAGATTTCACGGTAGCGCAACGCGTTCCGCCTGGCAGGTTCGCGGGGGTGCTGGTCCCTCAGCCGTTGTCCGGGGAGGATCTCCCCGGATGGACCTCCCCGTCGTCGCGCCGCCGGGTAGGCCCGCGTCGAAACGCAAGGCCCGTAGCGGTCTCAAGGAGAAGACGACATGTTTCGCATCTTGGAGGCGCGGTTCCTCGCTCCCACGGTCAAGTACTTCCGGATCGAGGCGCGCAAGATCGCGGAGAAACGGAAGGCGGGTCAGTTCGTCATCATCCGGGTTACCCCGAACGGGGAGCGGATCCCGCTCACGATCGCCGACGCCGACGTGAAAGAGGGATGGATCTCGCTTATCGTGCAGAGCCTCGGGAAGACCACCAAGCTCCTCAACACGCTCGAGGCGGGGGATGAGATCACCGATTGCGTCGGCCCGCTCGGCAAGCCTTCGGAGATCGGGAAGGTGGGGACGGTGGTCGTCATCGGCGGCGGTGTGGGGACGGCGATCGCGTACCCGACCGCGGTCGCGGCGAAACGCTTGGGGAACCACGTGTGCGCGATCATCGGAGGCCGCACGAAAGATCTCGTGATCCTCGAGAAGGAGATGCGCGCGATCTGCAACGAGGTCTACCCAACGACCGACGACGGCTCGTACGGCTTCCACGGCCTCGTCACCGACAAGCTCACAGAGCTGATCGACGCGGGCCGCTCGATCCACCACGTGCTCGCGATCGGCCCGGTTCCGATGATGCGCGCCGTCGCGCGGGTCACGCGCCTGCACGGAATCCCGACCACCGTGAGCCTGAACCCGATCATGGTGGACGGGACCGGCATGTGCGGGGGATGCCGGGTGCGCGTCGGCGGGGAGACGTTCTTCGCCTGCGTCGACGGCCCGGAGTTCGACGGGCACGAGGTCGATTTCGAGCTTCTCATGCTCCGCAACCGCTCGTATCTCGAGTTCGAGAAGACTCGCGACACCGAGCTTCTGGAAACGGAGCCGTGCAAGCTGCGGGCAGCGATCGCCGACCTGCAGGATCCGGAGAAGACCCGCATTCGGGAAGGACTCCGGCCCGATGGGAAGGAGTCGTGATGGCCGGCGGAATGGAGAAGAAGGACCGGATGAAGATCCCGCGCCAGAAGATGCCGGAGCAAGAACCGGAGATGAGGCGGGAGAACTTCTTCGAGGTGAACCTCGGCCTCACCGCGGAGATGGCCAAGCTCGAAGCGCTCCGGTGCCTCCAATGCCCGAAACCGAGATGCGTGGACGGATGTCCGGTCGGAATCCAGATCAGCGACTTCATCGCTCTCGTGGCGGAAGGAAAGTTCGACGAGGCGGTCAAGGTGGTCAAGCGCGACAACCTGCTCCCCGCCATCTGCGGGCGCGTCTGCCCGCAGGAGGAGCAGTGCGAGGTCCTCTGCGTGCTCGCGAAGAAGGGGGAGCCGGTCGCGATCGGGAACCTCGAGCGCTTCGTCGCCGACTTCGAGCGCGATTACGGCCTGATGAAAGTGGAACGCCTGAAGGTCAAGAAGACCGGCAAGAGAGTCGCGGTCGTCGGGAGCGGGCCCGCCGGGCTCGCGTGCGCGAGCGACCTGATCCGGATGGGCCACGATGTCACGGTCTTCGAGGCGCTCCACGCGCTCGGCGGCGTTCTCGTCTACGGAATCCCCGAGTTCCGCCTCCCGAAGGAGATCGTTCATGCGGAAATCGATCAGCTCCGAAAGATGGGCGTCGAGTTCCGGACGAACGCGGTGATCGGCCGGACCGACACGGTGGACGAGCTCCTCGCGAACGGATACGACGCGGTCTTCCTCGGCGTGGGCGCGGGGGCGCCCCGTTTCCTCGACATTCCGGGCGAGAACCTGATCGGCGTCTACTCGGCGAACGAGTTCCTGACGCGCGTGAACCTCATGCGCGCCTACCTCCCCGAATCGGAAACACCAGTCTATGACTGCAGCGGGAAGGAAGCGGCGGTTTTCGGCGGAGGGAACACCGCGATGGACGCGGTGCGGACGTCGCTTCGTCTCGGAGCGAAGAGCGGGCGGATCATCTACAGGCGCTCGGAGAAGGAGATGCCGGCGAGGAAGGAGGAGATCCACCACGCGAAGGAGGAAGGGGTCAAGTTCCTGATGCTGACGAACCCGGTCGAGTTCCTCGGGGACGAGAACGGTTGGCTCGTCGGCGTGCGCGTGCAGAAGATGGAGCTCGGCGAGCCGGACGCGAGCGGCCGCCGCCGTCCGGTCCCGGTGAAGGGGAGCGATTACGTGATCCTCTGCCAGATGGCGATCGTCGCGATCGGGAACAGCCCGAACCCGATCATTCAAAAAACGACCCCCGAGATCGTGCACACGAAGTGGGGGACGGTCGTCGCCGACGACCGGACCGGACGAACGACGAAACGCGGCGTGTTCGCGGGAGGAGACATCGTGACCGGAGGGGCGACGGTGATCCTCGCGCTCGGGGCGGGGCGGCGCGCGGCGAAGTCGATCGACGAGTTTCTCCGAACGGGCGAGTGGGAGGAACGGAAGAAAGAGGAACCGGCCGCGACCTGATCGACGCGGGAAGGGTGAGCACTTCATGTCGAAAGCAAACACAGGCGACACGGTCCGAGTCCGCTACCGCGGGACTCTCGAGGACGGCACGGAGTTCGACGCGAGCGAGGAGAAGAAGCCGTTCGAGCTGACGCTCGGCGCGGGACGCGTGATCCCCGGGTTCGAGAAGGCCCTTCTCGGGATGGAGGCGGGCGAGAGGAAGATCGTCCGGATTCCGCCGGAGGAGGCCTACGGCCGCTACCGCGAGGCTCTTCGTCTTCGCGTTCACCGAGAAACGCTCGGCGAGGGTGCCTCGTTCCGGGCGGGGCAAGAGGTCCGGATCCGCCGGAAGGGGGAGACGACCCTCATCGGGCGGGTCTTGGAGATCGCCGAGGAGGCGATCGTCGTCGACGCGAACCATCCTCTCGCGGGGAGAGCTCTCACGTTCGAGATCGAGCTTGTGGAGATCGTCTAGCCTAGATTATGCACGCGTTTCCTACTGCGGACGCAGATCGCGGCCTACGAAGCCTCCCTTCCGTCGCCGCTTCCTAGAGCGTAGCTCCGGGGCTACGTTTCCGGGAGCGGCTCGTCCAGGTCGGCCTCTCGGCTCGCACTCCGCGTCCTCGCGACGAAAACGTGTGCATAACCTAGGCTAGGCAGCGGCGCGGAAGATGCTTGATCGAGATCGAGGGGCGGGTCCTGGAGAACCCGCCCCTCTTCGCGTCTCTTCCTCTAGCGGAGGAGGAGGCTGCGCTTCGTGATCGTCTTGTCGCCGGCTTGCAGGCGGATGAAGTAGACGCCGGAGTCGACCTCGCGCCCGTCGTCGTCGCGCCCGTCCCAAATCGCCGTGTGGAAGCGGGCGGTCTGAACCTCGTCCACGAGGGTGCGAACGGAACGCCCACGAATATCATAGACGCGCACCGACACGGCGCCCCGTTCGGGGGTCGCGTAGGAGATCGTCGTGCTCGACCGGAACGGGTTCGGGGCGCCTGCGTGGAGGGCGAGCGCGGGCCGCGGAGCGCTTTCCGTCTCGGCGACGTCCGTGAGGACCTCGACAGGGGTCGAGATCTCGGCCATCGCGACCGGTGCGCCCTTCCCGTGCGCCGCCCACGCGTTGTAGAGATCGTCCCCCGCGCTGTTCGTCCAGTTCTCATCCCGCAGGAACTCCACGTACTCCTTCGTGGTCGTTTGGTAGTAAAGGGTCACGTGGACCGTCTCCGCCGAGGCCGAGAGATTGTACGGCGTGTCGTCCCAGTACGCGCCGTCCGCGTACGAATACGCGACCGGCGGCGACTGGATCGCCTCGAACTCCGCGTTGGTGAAACCGCGCGGCGGGATGCGGTTGTCCTCGTAGATCGTGTCGTTCAGCACGAAGTGGAAGGAGGGACCGGCGGGAAGGCCGAGCGCGGAGGCGAGCCCGGGGGAGAGCCCCGGATGGATCTCGTAGATCTTCGCCTGCTCGTCGTGCGAAAGCTCGCCCGTCCCGAAATCGTAATGACCCGACTCGAACACGGTCTGGCCCGCGCCGTCCACCGCCCGAACGTGTAGCCGGATTCTCCGTCCCTCCGGATAGCCGGAGGGAAGCTTGTGCGCCGTCTCGTTCGTCACCCGAACGAGAACTCCGTACTCGCTCGGCGTCGCCTCGAGCGTCGCGGCGAGACGGAGCATGTCGATCGCCCGCTGCTTTCCGTCTTGAAGGACGAGGCTGTCCGTCTCGCCCGGCCAGAATCCGGGGAGGATGTCCGGGAGGAAGGCGTTGCCCCCCATGAAATCGTGGAGCGGGAGATCGGTCCGCGTCGGAGAGCCCGGCTCGTTGCAGCCGGGGCCGACGACATCCCGCATGTGGCAGTCCTGACACGTCGAGACGATCCCGTTCGGTTTGTTCCCCGCGAACTCGGGCGCGTACACTCCGGTCGCGGCGTACTCGCTTCTCGACCACTCGCTGTACGTCCGCTCGATCGGGAACATGTTCCGGAGATCCATGTCCGGATGTTCCTCGTCGAACCCGTTCGGAACGTACTTCCCCGGCCCGGCGTTCACGAAGACCGGGTTGCTCACGTCGTGGCACACCCCGCAGATGTCCGACGAGCGGTGGAAGGGGGACTCGAGGAACTGATGGCTCGCCAGCGCGTCGGCGTAGGGGCCTCGGCGGTAGGGCGCCGGGTCGTTGATGAACTGCCCGTTCGCATAGTCGAGGGGGAGCGGAACGATCGCCTGGAGGACGAGCGTGTCGAGGGCCGGGCTCACCCCCGGAACGTAGTTGTGATCCACGGCGCGGTGGCAGAAATCGCACTGCACGCCGTGGCGGTCCTTCGCGGTGAGGAGGCCGCCGCCGGTGTCGGTCGAGCGGCCCTCCTGCCAGCCGCCCGGCGAATGGCATCGAATGCAGAGATCCCCGACCGAGGGAGCGTCCTGCTCGGCGATCGCGAGGCAGGCGAGGAAGAGCGGATCGCGCGCCGCCTGTCCCATCATGCTCCCCGACCATCCGTGCCACGGCTCCACCGCCGGATCGTAACCCCCGTGGCAGCTCCCGCATCCGCTCGGATCGTCGAGGACCGCCCCCTCGAACGGCTGCGTCCCGGAAAGATCCATGTCGCGAAGCGTGGAGGGGACGAACCCCGCCGGGACGCCGGCGATCGTGAAGTCGCCGTTGCTCTGGTCGGATCCCGGGTTCCCCGCGTTGTCGAAGGCCTCGACGCGGATCCGGTTCGTTCCGCCCGGCCGGTTCGGAACGAACCATGCGAAGGTCCCGGTCGAGGATTCGTTTCGTCCGACCGGCCTCTAGGTCGCGCTGCCGTCCTCGGAGAGATAGAAGTTCACATGTGAAATGCCGCTCGCGTCGGTCGCGGTATAGGTCGCCGAGGCGAAGCCGCCCGCCGAAACGTTCTCTCCTCCGTTCGGCGAGAGAACCGCGACCGACGGCGGCGTCGTGTCCAGTCCGCCGGACGGGGTGAGGTATGGTTCGACCTCGGAGACCGGAATGTTCGACACGCTGTTCTTGTTGAGCTGCGTGAGGCCCGGGAAGGTCGGCGTGTTGGCGAAGAGCGTCGAGGTGATCTCGACGAGGTTCGTGAAACCGTCGTTGTCGGAGTCGGCGTTCTCGATCGCGAGGATCGCTTGCGAGTTGTTGAGACCGGAGTTCAGGCCGACCTCGACGCCGAGGCCGTACGGGTTTCGCGTGCCGCCGCCCGCGAAGTCGAAGTGGCAGACGCCGCAGTGGTTCTGCCGGCTCGGGAGATCATCAAGCTGGGTGTTGGTCGCGTTCGGGTAGATGTTGAGGAACGTGTTGCGGATCGGATTGCGGGCCTCCGCGACGGGCGCTGCAAGAAAGACCGCGAGGACGAGAACGCTTGAAACGCGGATCCAGGGATTTCGAACCACGGGACCACCTCCCTCTCGTGACGGAAGTCCGGGAAGCGTTGGGGCGTGCGCCGACGTCCGGGCCCCACGCTCGAGAACAGGCGATAGTTTACCAAAACGAATGATCGGAATCAATGGTTATCTGCAAGAAAATCAATAAGTTAAGCGGGATCAATCAAGGGCATGAGGACGGTCAGAAGCCGGCACCCGAGGCCCTCGCCCCGCACCCCGGCCCCGAAAACGCCGGTCGAGTCTCTGTCGGATCAGGATTAGACGGACGTAACCCTCTTCGCGACAACGTGTTCCCGGTCTCCGATCTCGCCGCCCGGCGCGAAACGCACAGCTTGTCCGTCGCGATCCCTAACGGACGATCGTGATCTTCGTCGTCAGAACCCGATCCGCAGTTTCCAGCCGAACGAAGTAGAGCCCGCTCGGGGCCGGTTCTCCGCGGGCGTCCCGCCCGTCCCACTCCACGCGAACCGCGCCGGTCGCGGCATCGGCTTCCAGGAGCCGCGCGACGTGGCGGCCGCTCGCCGCGAACACATCGAGCCTCGCCGGTCCCGTTCGAGGGAGTGAGAACTCGATCGTCGTCGCCGGGTTCATCGGGTTCGGCCGCGCGGCGAGGAAGCTCTCCTTCGCCTCGGGGGCGGATCCCGGAAGAAGAACGCGCGCCGTGGGGGAGAAGAACTCCTCGCCTTCTTCAGTGAGAAGGACGAAGCGGTAGTCGTACGCCGCTCCCGCTTCCGCGGTCCGGTCGACGAACAGCGCCTCCCCCGAGGCGATCGGGATCGGACGGTCGGTGAGGCGGACCCAGAGCGGACCGGGGGTGAGGCGCCTCGCCGCCATCATGTCCGCCGCGCTCATCGCGCCCTTCGCATGAACCTCGAACAGTTCGTGCTTGAAGGAACCGGGCGCCTCGTCGTTCGCGAGCAGCCGCTCGACGTGGCAGGCGGGATAGCCGTGCGCCCCGCCGAGAAGGACTCGGACCCCGGACTCCGACGGAACGGCGCGGGCGAGAAGCGCGGGCTCCGCGACGCCGGTCGATAGGTCGCCCCCCTCGAGAAGATACGCGCGGCCTCCGGGAGGT
Organism: Candidatus Eisenbacteria bacterium; assembly: GCA_016867715.1. Classification (NCBI taxonomy): domain Bacteria; phylum Candidatus Eiseniibacteriota; species Candidatus Eiseniibacteriota bacterium. Next base: position 11,740 of record VGIW01000074.1, read on the forward strand.
CCGCCCGAGAGCATCTGCGTTCCGGCGACGACGTCCGGCCACCCGTTCCCCGTGATGTCGGTCACGCCGTTCACGAAGTAGAGGCGGTTCCCGGTGTTGTACCACCAGAGGCTGTCCCCGGTCGCGCCGTCGAAGAGGTACACGTGGTAGTCGAAGGAACCGGCGACGACGTCGTTGATCCCGTCGCCGTTCGTGTCCTCAACCCGTCCGATCGCCCACACGTCGCCGCCGTTCAGCGTTCCGACGCGCGTGTCCCAGAGGACCCCGCCGTCGATACCGGAAAGGACCACCGCGCGGTTGTCCCAGGAGCCGACGGCGACATCTTCGGTGCCGTCTCCGTTCACGTCCTCGAGCACCGCGAGGCGCTGAACGTAGGCGTAGCTTCCGATCGGCCGGATCCAGAGGACGTTTCCGTTCACGCCGTTCAGCGCGTAGACGTCCCCTCCCGCCGTCCACGTTCCGGCGACGACGTCGTTGACGCCGTCCCCGGAGATGTCCGCGATGCGCGCGACCGTGAGGACCGAGCCGGGCATCGGGCGGTTCCAGACGACGACGGCGCTCGGGCCGCCTCCCCCCGCGAGGACCCAGACCGCGTCCGCGTTGTCGCCGACGCCGAACGCGCCGTCGGCGCGGCCGTCGCCGTTCACGTCGTCGAGGACCGCCGAGCTGTAGACCGCGTCGCCCAGATACTTGTACCACATCACCAACCCGTCCCTCGGGCTCACGCAGTAGGCTCCATCGTTGTACGAGCCGCACGCGAAGAAGAGATCGGGGACGAGATCGCCGTCCAAGTCGGGAGCCGCCCGGATCGTGTAGACCCAGCCGGACGTGGGCGGTGAGGGGGGCGAGTCGGCGTACGTGTCGAAATGATAGAACACGCCGGCGTCGAGGCCGTCGAGGACGTAGGCGCTCCGTCCTCCCCACGCGGTCCCGAGGAGAACGTCCTCGTGTCCGTCGCCGGTGACATCCGGACCGACGATCATGCACTCGTTTCCGTACCCGCCGCCCGAGCTTGCCCCTCCCGCCGGTTTCGTCGACCAGATCACGCTCGCGGCCGGTCCGGGCGAGGCGCCGCTCAGGCAGTAGAGATGATCGCCGACCGCGCCGGCGTCGTAGCTCTCGACGATGATGTCCGGAACGCCGTCCCCGTCGACGTCCTCGATGTCGTCGATCGCGTAGACGTCCTCGACCCCTTGGAAGTACCAGACGAGGTCGCCGGCCGCGCCGAGAGCGGGCGCGGCGGACATCGGGATCAGCGGGAGCGTCGCGAGGAAGAGAAGGGGAAGGCAGAGGGAAAGGGAACGCGTCATGACGTCACCTCCTGCATGAGGGCGCGGGCTCGTCGGGAAAGGTGGAGTCGATTTCAGGATAGCACGAAGAAGCCGAGAGGTCGAGCCACCCGAGGACCGGGGGGCGGAAGCGAAGCCCCGAGCTATCCGTGGCAGTCGGCGCAGGAGACCCCGCTCGTCCCGCTCGCCGGCGGGAAGCCGTGGCAGCCGGCGCACCCGACGACCCCCTCCACGAGGGCGCGCCTCCCGTGAAAGGCGAGCGAGCTCGGATCGGTCCAGCCGGCGGGATGTCCTCCCGGGCCGCCCGCGTGGCACGCGGAGCAGGAGACGCCGCTCCACCCGCCGAGGAGGTCGGCCCCGTGGCAGTCGCGGCAGATGGCGAGCCCCTCGTTTCGGACGGCGGTCCCGTGGAAGCGCGCGGCGTCCGCGCGGACCCAATTCCTCGGGTGGCCGCCCGGACCGTCGTGACAATCGGAGCAGCCGGACGTTCCGGGATCGCCGGCGAGATCCTCGCCGTGGCAGGTCGTGCAGGCGGAAGGGCCCCTCTCCCTCACGCGCGCGCCGTGGAAGTCGGCAGACGAGATTTCGTTGAACTCTGAAGGATGTCCGGCGATCCGCGGCTCCTGCGGCGACCGGCGCTCGGCGCAGCCGGCGACGAGAAGAAGCGCGGCGAGCCCCGCGGCGATCGGTAGAAAGATCCCCCCGCTTCTTCCGCGCGATCGATTCGTCCTCGCGGCTCCGCGCATCGCCCTACCTCCCGTGACAGTCCGCGCAGATCGGAGATCCGCCCGCTTCCCCATGGCAGGCGACGCAGCTCTCGATGTCGAAGAGCGCTTCCTCGGCGTGGCGCCCTCCCTTCGAGAGAACCCAATCCGCGCGCGAGTGATTGTCGGGGAGCACCCGCTCGGCGATGTGACAGGAGACGCAGAAGGCCGCCTCTTCGTGGCAAGAAGCGCACGCGGTCTCGCGGCCGCGCGCCTCGAGCGCGTGTCCGAACGCGAAGCCGAGCCCGTGGCTCCTCGGCCGCACGTTGTCCCCCGCGTGGCACTCCTGACAGCCGCCCTCCGTGTGGCACCCGCCGCACGAGGCGCCCTCCACGCGGGCGTCCGCTCCGTGAAACCAGAGCCAGCTCTTCACGTGCGTGAAGGGGAGGAGCGTCTCCGACGGGGAATGACAGACCGCGCAGTCCGCGAAGCCCGCCGCGGTTGCGTGACAACTCCGGCAGAGCGTTTTCTCCGGAAGGCGCGGTTCTTCCGACGGATCTCCATGGCACGCTTCGCAGGTCATCCCGCGCGCGACATGCGCTTCATGCGTGAAGAACTGCGCGATCTCGACGAAACGGGCCGCCGCCTCGGGCGCGTCGGGGTTCGTGTGGCACGCGCCGCACGCGGACGACTCCTCGACGTCGTGGCAGTCGGCGCACGTCCCCTTGGAGGGGAGAAGGTTGTCCGCGCCGGAGCGGGACGATTCCGCGAGCCCGTGGCAAACCGAGCACTCGATCCCGTTCTCGTGATGCGTTGGGTGGGCCGATCGGATCCGATCGCGTCCGGATCCTTCCACGCGGCCTCCCGCGAGGATCGCGAGAACGAAGAGCGGGATCGCGAGAAGAAAGAACCGTCTCATCGCAGCCACCCACCTCTCGAAAGACCGAAGGCGCCCGTTCCGCGGCCCATCGTGAGATCGAGCCCCGCCAGAACCCGCACGTCCTCTTCTTCGAGCGGGGTTTCCAGGCTCTGGATCTCGACGAGAAGCGCCGTCCCCGAACGAGGAACGACGCGGATCCTCCCGAACGCGGTCGTGACCTCCCGCTCCTCCGCCTCCGGGGCGTTTTCGAAGAGCGCGTAAGTCAGGATCGTCGCCCCCCCCTCGAGCATGAGCCAAGGGAGCGGGGCGAACCGAACGTCGCCGAACCAGCGGCTTTCTTCCCCCGCGTCGCCGATCCGCGCCGAGTACCCGGCGCGCCCTACGGGGAAGAGAACCGCCCCGCCGATCCGAGCGGACGTCCGATCGTCCACCCGCGCGCCCGAGTAGTCGATCTCGCCGCCGAACTTGTTCCGATGCTCGTACCGAATCGATCCGCGCGCGAGGCGCGACCGGTGGACTCCGGTGAAGCGCGCGAAGTAGGAGCCCGCGTCGATCGACGGATACCGATCGACGAACTGCGCGGTGAGCACGGGGCAACCCGGGTTCCTTTGCATTTGAAGGACTGTCTCCGCGCGGGTCCATCGTTCCCCTTCGAGATCGTATGCGAAGCGTCCGGTGGCGCGAAGGCCGAGGATCGGCCGCGCGGCCGCCTCGAGGCCGACCGGCCTTGCCGAAACGCGATCGTCCTTCTCGAGGTAGGCGAACGAGAGCGAGGATCGCAAGCGGGGGGAAGGGTCGTAGGAGAGGCGCGCCCCGAGGACCGGATCGTCCCCGAAATCCCCCACGCGATCCCGGTAGGCGAGCACGATCGGCGCGCGCGCGCCTCCGTAGACCCGGGCGCGGAGCGCCTCGGCGGGCGAGAACGAGACCGCGAGACCGTCCAGGGTGAGCCCCGAGACCCCTTCCTGAACGAACTGGCGCCCGAGGCGGGCCGAGAGACGCGGGGTGATCCTCGCGGACAGGTATCCGGAAGAGAGGCGCGCGCGATCGTTGATCTTCTCGGAGAGGGAGATGTCGTCGTGCACGCGCCCGGATACATGCATCGAAAGGCGCCCGTTCGCCAGACCGGAAATGGCTCCGTCGATCTGCTGATACGCACCGAGGCGGTCCTGCGTCGCGCCGCTTCTCGTCTCGGTTTGGAACGCGTAACCGGTCGTGCGGAGGCGGAGCCACCAGGAGGTCGCGTCCGTCCCGTCGTTTGCGGCGAGGCGCGAGGCGAAGAGAAGCGAGAGGAGGAGGGCCGCCGCGCGCGGACGAAGTCGTACGGAAGCGGAACCGACCACGCGCGGGCGTTCGTTCGTTCCGTTCACGGCTCTCCTCCCAATTCGAGGCTTCTCCGCGCGGCGGCCCGGCCGCGGCGGAAGACCTACTCGATGAGCAGGCGCGCCTTCCCCAGCTTTCCCGTGTCGAGGAAGAGAATACTCCTCTGCAGGAGCTGGATCGAGTAGGTCGTGTTGTGCACGCCCTTCGACCCGTCATAGTCCACGAATGCCCAATTGTAACCGGCTTTCCTCTGGTCGGCGGTCGTGATCGTGGCGTTCCCGAGGAGTCCCGCGAAGGCGTCATGGTCGCCCGCGGCCGCGGCGAGCGCCTCGCGCGACGCCTGGCTCGTGCTCGCGTCCACGATCGACCAGGCGAGCGTGTCGAGCAGTCCTTGAATCTCCCCCTGAACCCCCTCGATCGCGCCGTCCCCGTCGAAGTCGTCCTTCGCGAGAACTTCCGAGAAGTCGGAGATCGCTCCGTGGCAGGGACTGCACGCGCTCGTCGTCGGTTCGAACGTATGGCCGGTGAAGTAGGGGAGGCTCTCCTCGACGCGGTTTACGTGGCACGTGACGCACGCATCCTGCACGAGGATGTGTTTGCTCGATGCGAACGCGAAGCCCGGTGCGACGCCCTCGTATCCGTTAACGCCGGCGAGCATGTCCCCCTGGTTCGAGTGGTGCGGGCCGAAGTTCGCGGTTCCGTTGTCGATCTGTCCCTGCACCTGGGTGCCGGTGCGGCGCCCGTTGTGGCACGCCATGCAGAGGCGACCGGCGCCCGCGCTTGGAATCAGCGGGGAGTTCGGG
>VGIW01000075.1 GCA_016867715.1 Candidatus Eisenbacteria bacterium
AGCTTGGCCGAGGCGTTGCGCGTCGGGATCACGATCGAGAGATAAGGGGCGCTTGTCATGTTCCTCTTCCGCCGGCGGCTCGGGTCGGATTCCCAGGGTAGCCGCGCGGGCGAAGGGGGGCAAGAGCTTTGTCCGCCGCGCGACCATTTGGGAGATGCGATGAGCGGGGCGTCGTGGGATCGGGTGGCGCGCGCGATGGCCCGCGCGTACCACCTCGATCCGGTGATGGCGGAACACAAGAGGCGCGTCCACCTCGCGCTTCTCCGGCGCTGGTGTCCTCTTCCCCGCAACGCGCGCGTGCTGAAGACCGATCTCTTCGAGGAGGCGCTCGGAGGGGACGAGGTGCTCCTCTCGTGGCCGGGGGACGCCGGGAAAGCGCGGGCGTACGGGATCGACATCTCCGGCGAGGTCTGTGCGCGAGCGAGCGAGCGCCTCGGGGGAGCGGGGGCGGGAATCGCGCTCGCCGACGCGCGACGCCTCCCCTTCCGCGACGCATCGTTCGATCTCGTGTTCAGCTGCTCCACGCTCGATCACTTCGAGACGCGCCGAGAGATCCTCAGCGGCCTTCGCGAGGCGGCCCGCGCGCTGAAGCCCGGAGGTTCCCTCCTCCTCACGCTCGACAACCCCCGTGCGCTCTTCTATCCGCTCGCGCGCTTCCTCGAGCGCAAGGGGAAGATCGCGTTCCCGCTCGGCGAAACGATCCCGCCCCCCGAGATCGCGGCGGTTCTTCGCGAGAGCGGGCTCGAGGTCGTCGCGCGCCGTGGGATCTACCATGTCCCGCGGGTCTTCTTCACCGGAGCTCTTCGCGTGATGCGCGCCCTCCGCCTCGGGTTTCTCAGAGGAGGCTTGCTCCGTCTTCTCGCGCTCCTCGAAAAAGGTCAGGGGCGGCCCGGCGAGTTTCGGACCGCCTGGTACACGGCGGTCCTCGCGCGAAGACCGGCCTAGACGGAGTTCATCTTCCTCTTGCGGCGGACGGTCCGAGGTGTACACTCGCGCTGTCCGGAGTTCCAGCCGGATGGGCGGCTTGGCGATGTCCGCTCGCGCCTCGCGCGGGCGGCGAGCCCGGCCCTGCGTGCGCGCCGGGCGAAGGAGCCGGTCACGGGTTCGCCTCGATCCGCCGGAGAGAGTCTCTTCTCGCCTTCGGGCTTCTCCTTTCGGTCCTCGCGTTCTTCCTCCTCCCGAACCTTCCGCGCGAACAGAGAATCATGGCGGGGATCTTCGTCCTCGCGGTCTTCTACTGGGTGACCGAGCCGATGCCCATCTTCCTCACGGCCGGCGTCTGCGCGTTCCTCACGGCGATTCTCCTCGGCCCGCTCGCGCTCCTCGTCGGAGCGAAACCGTTCGACTACACGATCTTCCTCTCTCCCTTCGCGAGCCCGGTGGTGGTCCTCATGTTCGGCGGGTTCGTCCTCGCGAATGTTTTCAGTAAGAACAATCTCGATCTCGAGTTTTGCAAGACGATCCTCGCCCGGCTCGGCTCGAAGCCGAACCGCGTCCTCTTCGGGATCATGGCGATCACCGCCCTCATGTCGATGTGGATGTCGAACACGGCGACCACCGCCATCCTGATGGCGGCGGTTCTCCCCCTCATCCGCGCGATGCCGAAGGAGGCGAAGCTCGCCCGCGCCATCCTTCTCGGCATCCCCTTCGCGGCGAACATCGGGGGGATCGCGACGCCGATCGGAACGCCGCCGAACGCGATCGCCTCCGGCTCGGAGATGGTCGACGCGCGCGACATGCTGCGCGTGGGAGTCGCCGTGACGGTTCTCGGCGTGGCGCTCGCGTTCGCCTATGAAGTGGTCTTGTTCAAGCTTGCGCCCGGTCTCTACGCCGCGCGCTGATCCCGAAAAGGAGGTCGCCCCGTGAGCCTCGTGCAGCGATCCAAGAGAGAGCACTGCCCGCAGTGCGGGCACGTGGAAGTGCAGAACTTCGTTCTTGTGCAGCCGGGAGAGGATGTCGAGGTCTTCGTCGAGTGCGCCACGTGCGGGGGGTTCGTCGCGCGCTACACGCTTCGCCTCTACACCTCGCACGATCCGTACCGGTCGTTTCTCCGCCTGATGCGCCAGAGACGCCACGCGTCCGGCGCCGCCGCGCTCAAGCAGAGCGAGGATTTCGCCAAGAAGCTCTGGGAGGAGTATCGGACGGTGAAGGAGCGGGTGCGCGTGAACGAGGAGACCCGGAAGCTCGAGGATCTCCTCGACGAGATGGACGGCCCGATTTAGGGGGTATCAGATCCCTTGAAATAGCCCGCCAACTCCTGTAGAATAATATCGTTACGCGAATCCATGTTCGCCCTCGCTCCCGCCGAAAGGAAAGCCGACATGTTCAAACATCGAATGTTCGGAGCCTTTGGAAGCCGCGCCCTCCTCGGAGCGGCCCTTCTTCTTCTCGCCTCGGCCGCGCACGGGGAAGACCGCACGATCTACCAAGAGATCGAGCTCCCGTGGCCGACCGAGGAGGAAATCCAAGTCCTTCGGGCTTTCCCCGATCTCGAGGTGATCCGCGCGGAAAGAGGGTCGCGCGTGCGGCTCCTTTCCACTCCACCGATCACGCAGGGTCTCATCGACGCAGGTCTTCGCCCGACGATCGCGATCGACGACGCCGCCGCGTTTCACATGAGCGGCCGCGCGTTCGCTCCGGGACTCGGCGCTTACTACTCGTACAGCGAGGCGGTCGCGTTTCTCGATTCGCTTCACGCCGCGTATCCCGACATCACGACGGCGAAGATGTCGATCGGAACGACCTGGGAAGGGCGGACCATCTGGGCGATCAAGATCAGCGACAACCCGGATGTCGACGAAGACGAGCCGGAGGTCCTCTTCGACGCGCTTCATCACGCGCGCGAACCGATCGGCGTCTCCATCCTCGTCGATTACATGCGATACGTTTGCGAGAACTACGGGTCCGATCCCGAGGCGACCTTCCTGGTGAACGAGCGGGAGATCTGGTTCGTCCCGGTCGTGAACCCGGACGGCTATGTGTGGAACGAGTACTCGGGCGGCTCCGACATGATGTGGAGGAAGAACCGGCGCGACAACTCGGGCAGTTGCGAGGGGGTCGATCTCAATCGGAACTACGACTATCAGTGGGGCGGATCCGGATCGTCGAGCGACCCGTGCAGCGATACGTACCGGGGCCCGAGCGCGTTCTCCGAGCCGGAGTCACAGGCGTTCCGAGACTTCATGCTCGCCCGCGACTTCGTCACTCACGACTCCTATCACAGCTACGCCGCGGTGCTCCTCTATCCGTGGGGGTACACGACGACTCCTCCTCCCGACAACGCGACGTTCGCGGCGATCGCGGCGGAGCGCGTGCGGGAGAACGGCTACGACTACGGATCGGCCGGAGCGAGCCTCTATCTCGCCTCGGGCATCACGAGCGATTGGGCGTACGGGGCCCTCGGCATCTATTCCTTCACGACCGAGGTCGGGGGAAGTTGGTTTTGGCCTGAAGAATCCGAAATCCCTGGGCTCGTCGCCGAGAACCTCTACTCGAACATCTACCTCACGCTCGTCGCGGGGACTTACGTCCGCCTGGCGGACGCCGCGGTGACCGGCGGGAACGGAAACGGCCGCCTCGACCCGGGGGAGACCGCAAACCTCCTCGTCACCCTGGAAAACGTGGGGATCCTCGAGGACGCGGCCGATGCGCGCGCGGCTCTTCGAACCGACGATCCGTACGTACGGCTCCTCGACGCTTCCTCGTCGTTCGGCTCGATCTCTGCCGGCGGGACCGCGAACAACGCCGCGGATCTCTTCACCGTGGCCGTGGACTCCGCCGTCCCGGACGGGCACACGGTCGTGCTCCGCATCGAGATGAACTGGTCGGGCAATGCGCGAAACGAGGAGACCCTCTCCTTCCCGATCGGCGCGCCGATCCTCGCCGACGATTTTGAAAGCGGGAACCAGGGTTGGTCGCAGGATCCGACGCACACGGCGTCGACCGGCGCGTGGGTCCTCATCAATCCGAACCCGACGAGCTTCCAACCGGGGGACGACACGACCCCCGATCCCGGAACGATCTGCTGGGTCACCGCGCAGAACACGTCCGACGGGGTGGACGATGTCGACAACGGGATCTCCGCTCTCCGATCGCCGGCGTGGGACCTCTCCGCCTACGAGAATGTAAGTTTAGAATTCAATTACTTCCACGGGCAGCGCGATCCGGGAGACGACCCGAACGACTTCTTCCGCGTCGACCTCTCGAACAATGGGGGCTCCACCTTCCCGGCCAACCTCATCTTCATCGGCGACGTGTACCACGCGGCGAACTGGATCCCCTTCCAGGCGGACCTCGCGGATCTTCTTCCGCTTACGAGCCAGATGGTCCTCCGCTTCCAAGCGTCGGACGGAACGGGGCCGGGCGACCTCATCGAGGTGGGCCTCGACGACCTTCTCCTCCTCGTCGGTTCCTCTTCGAACGAGCCCCCGACCGCGCCGGTCCCCCTCGCGCCGGGGGACGGGGAGCCGGCCCTTCCGACAGCCGCGCTCACCGTGTCGAACGCAACCGACCCGGAATCGAGCGCGCTCACCTACGGTTTCCTCGTCTTCGCCGACTCGCTCCTCACCAACCTCGTGCGGAGCGCGAGCGCGATCCCCGAGGGGAACGCCGAGACGCTGTGGGCCGTGGAGCCGCCTCTTCCGGACGGAACGTTCTGGTGGCGCGCGTATGCCGAGGATGAAGAGAAGCGAAGCCTCCTCTCGGCGGTCCGGTCGTTCACCGTCGACGTTTCGACCGCCGTTGAGCGTGGCGTCCCGACGCTCGCGCTCTTCGCCCCCTCGCCGAACCCCGCACCCGGCGGCGCCGTTCTCCGGTTCGCGCTGCCGCGTGAAGGGCGCGTGCGAGCCGATGTTTTCGATGTGAACGGTCGACGCGTGCGTCAGCTCGCGCGCGGCGTCTTCCCGGCCGGCGCGCAGGCGATCCGTTGGGACGGCCTCGACCAGCGCGGACATGAAGCCGCGCCCGGGGTCTACTTCGTTCGCATTCGGGCGAACGACGAGGAGAGGACGGTCAAGCTCGTCCTCGTCCGGTGAGGCCTCCTGTACCAGGTACGCTTGCCCCCCTGTACCGGGTACGCTTGTTGTGCTCGCCGAAAGGGCTTGACGGCACCTTGGGCTCCCGCGGTAGAATCAGCGCCTTCGCGGGGCAGTCCATCGGCCGAGCTCGTCTCGATCGTGGGACCGAGCCCCGCGAGGTTGCGCCGGATGGCCGGGCGGGCGAGTTCGGCGTAATCAGTTGATAAAAAAGGAGTTGAGCGGGCGGGCTCACCTGGCGGGTTCGCCCTCGTTTCTCGTCTGGGCCCTTTGGCCTCGCGTCGGGCCCGGCCGGGCGACGGCTTCCCGCGGGCTCAGGTCTCGCGAAGCCGGCTCACGGTCCCGCCGGAGCCGAAAGGATGACTGCCGTGATCGTTGGAGTCCCGAAAGAGACCTTCCCGGGGGAGCGGCGCGTCGCGCTCAATCCCCCCGGCGTCGGGACCCTCAAGAAAGAGGGCCTCGAGGTGATCATCCAGAAGGGGGCCGGAGAGGGCGCGAGCCTCGCCGACCCCGTCTATGTGGAGCGGGGGGCGCGGATCGTGCCGGACCGAAACGCCGTCTTCTCGGAAGCCGACGTGATCCTGCAAGTGCGGGGGCCCGGCGCGAACCCGATCGAGGGAGCGAAGGATCTTTCGCTCCTCAAGGAAAAGCACGCCCTCATCGCCTTCCTCGATCCGCTCGCCGCGACGGACATGATGCAGGCGCTCGCGAAGACCGGGGCGACCTCCTTCTCGATGGAGCTCATGCCCCGCACGACGCGGGCGCAGAGCATGGACGCCCTGAGCTCGATGGCGACCGTCGCGGGGTACATGGCAGTGCTCCTCGGGGCGACGCATCTTCCGAAGTTCTTTCCGATGTTCATGACCGCCGCCGGGACGATCTCCGCGGCGAGGGTGTTCGTCATCGGGGCGGGGGTCGCCGGTCTTCAGGCGATCTCCACGGCCCGCCGTCTCGGAGCGGTCGTCGAGGCGTACGATGTCCGCCCGGCGGTGAAGGAGCAGATCTTGTCGCTCGGCGCGCGCTTCGTCGAGCTTCCGATCGAAACGAAGGACGCCGAGGACTCGGGCGGATACGCGAAGGAGCTCACCGAGGAAACGAAGCGGAAGCAGCAAGAGCTGATGGCCGAGCACGTGCGGGACGCGGACGTCGTGATCACCACGGCGGCGGTGCCCGGAAAGCGCGCACCGATGCTGATCCCGGAGTCGGTAGTCTCGGGAATGCGCCCCGGCTCGGTGATCGTCGATATCGCCGCCGAGAAAGGCGGGAACTGCGAGCTCACGGTCGCGGGAGAAACGGTCGTCAAGCACGGCGTCGCGATCATCGGGGCGGCAAACCTCGCGACGATGCTCCCGACCCACGCGAGCCAGATGTACTCGAAGAACGTTCTCACTTTCCTCTGCCATCTCGTCAAGGACGGATCGCTCCCGCTCAATCTCGAGGACGAGATCACGAAAGGGACGCTGGTCACCCGGGGCGGGAAGGTGGTTCATCCCGCCGTCCTCGCCGCGATCGGCTAAGGGAGGAGCGAAGCGAAAATGGATCCGATCTCCGTGCTGGTTCTCCTGCTGACGATCTTCGTGCTCGCGATCTTCGTGGGCTTCGAGATCATCACCAAGGTACCGCCCACTCTCCACACGCCGCTCATGTCCGGGTCGAACGCGATCTCGGGGATCACGGTCATCGGGGCGATCCTCTCCGCCGGCCTGCAGCACTCGGCGTTGACCGCGTGGCTCGGATTCGGTGCGATCGTCTTCGCGATGATCAACGTGGCGGGCGGGTTCGTGGTCACCGACCGCATGCTCTCCATGTTCAAGAAGAAGGACTGAGGGGTGAGCCGTGAACCTGACTAGCGTCATCCAGAATCTCGGGTATCTGCTCGCCTCGATCCTCTTCATCCTCGGCCTGAAGGGGCTCGCGCACCCTAGAACCGCCGTGCGGGCGAACCGCATGGGCGCCCTCGGCATGCTCGTCGCGATCGTCGTGACCCTCGTGAACAAGGGGATGAGCTACGAGTACATCATCGCCGGAATCGTCGTCGGCGGGATCATTGGAACGGTCATGGCGATCAGGACCCCCATGACCGGCATGCCGCAGATGGTCGCGCTCCTCAACGGGTTCGGAGGTCTCGCCTCGGCGCTCGTCGGCGGCGCCGCCCTCGTCGAGCTCGAGGTGGATCCCGGCGCCCTGCACGCGTCGTTGACCCAGGTCTCCCTCGCGATCGGCGCCTCCGCGCTCATCGGCGCGGTGACGCTCACCGGGAGCCTCATCGCCTTCGCGAAGCTCCAAGAGATCATGACGGGGAACGCCATCCTCTACCCCGGCCAGCAGATCGTGAAGGCGCTTCTCGGGGCGGCTTGCATCGTTCTCGTTGCGATGATCGTGGCGAACCCGGCGAACCACCTTCTCTACCTCGTGCTCTGCCTCGTCGCGGCCGTTCTCGGGGTCCTTCTCGTGATCCCGATCGGCGGGGCGGACATGCCGGTCGTGATCGCGCTCCTCAACTCCTACTCCGGCCTCGCAGCGGCGGCGACAGGCTTTGTCCTCTCGAACAACGTGCTCATCATCGCCGGCTCCTTGGTCGGCGCCTCGGGCGTCATCCTCACGATGATCATGTGCAAGGCGATGAACCGCTCGCTCGCGAACGTCCTCTTCGGAACGTGGGGCGCGGCGGGCGAGGGGGCGAAAGGCGCCGGCATGGAGATCTACGAGGGGAAGGTGAAGAGCACGTCCGCCGACGAGCTCGCGATGATCCTCGACGGCGTGACCAAGGTCGTGTTCGTGCCGGGCTACGGCCTCGCGGTCGCGCAAGCGCAGCACGCCACGCGGGACCTCGCCAACGTGCTCAAGGAGCGCGGCATCGACGTGAAGTACGCGATCCATCCGGTCGCGGGCCGGATGCCGGGCCACATGAACGTGCTCCTCGCCGAGGCGGACGTTCCCTACGACGAGCTGATCGAGATGGACGTGATCAACTCGCAGCTCCCGCAGACCGACGTCGCGATCGTGCTCGGCGCGAACGATGTGGTGAACCCGGTCGCCCGGGACGATCCCCACAGCCCGATCGCCGGCATGCCGATTCTCGACGTCGACAAGTGCAAGACGGTCGTCGTCGTAAAGCGCTCGCTCTCGCACGGGTTTGCGGGGATCCCGAACCCGCTCTTCGCGATGCCGAACGCGCTGATGTACTTCGCCGACGCGAAGAAAGCGCTTCTCGACACGATCGCCGCGCTCAAGGAGCAGTAGGAGCGAGGGCTCCGCTCTTTCGATCTTCGAGCAATGCCCCGTGCCGCGCGCCCCGCGGCGCGTGGTTTCGTCACGAGGCGCGGCGTGCGGGCGCGCGAGCTTTCTCGGCGCCCGGCAGGCCTCCGCGCGGCTCGATTGACATCCGGTACCTTACCTGTTATGGATTGGACACCCCCATTCGAACGACGCCCGACCGGCGGAAAGAGGTCGATCGCGATGAAGAAGGACTTTCGCGTTCGCTGCAACGAAGGCCGCGAGCGTTTCGCGCTCATCACCGGAGGGTCGCGCGGCATCGGCCGGGCCACCGCGCTCCGTTTCGCCGAACACGGCACGCACGTCGCCTTCTGCTACTTCACGAGCCGCGACAAGGCGGCCGCGACGGCGAAGGAGATCGAAGAGAGAGGGGTCCGCGCTCTACCGATCCGCGCGAACATGGGGAACGAGGAGCACATCGACAAGATGTTCGATCTCGTCGAGGAGGAGTTCGGCGCGCTGGACATCCTCGTCGCGAACGCGGCGACCGGCGTTCTCCGTCCGACACTTGATGTAACAAACAAAGAATGGGATCGGGTGATGCACATCAACCTTCGATCCCTCTTTCATTGCGCGAAGCGCGCCGTCCCGCTCATGGAGGGGAGGCCGGACTGCCGGATCGTAACGTTGACGAGCATGGGCTCCACGCGCACGATCGAGAACTACGCCGCGGTCGGGACCTCGAAGGCGGCAATCGAATCGCTCACCCGATATCTCGCCGTCGAGCTGAAACCGAAAGGGATCACGGTGAACGCAGTCTCTGCGGGGATCATCGACACGGACTCCCTCAAGCTCTTCCCCATGCACGATCAGATGCTCGAACATTGCCGGCTCCACACGCCGGGCGGAAAGGTCGGAACGCCGGAAGACATCGCGAAGGTGATCTGCCTTCTCTGCTCGCCCGAAGCGGAGTGGATCGTCGGCCAGACGATCATCGCCGACGGCGGCTACGCCCTGAAGAGCTGAGCGGTACCGGGTTCCGTCGGTATACGGTATTCAGGGAATACGGTATCAGGTACCGAGCTGGTACCGAGCTAAGGCTCGTACACGAAGTCCCGGAGCGAGCTCTTGGCGATCGGTTCCGCGACCTCGTTCATCGCGAGGACCTGCCAGAAGTAGACGCCGGGCCCGGGAAGCTCGCCCGCCCACCCCGGGGGCGGATCGAGCCAGTTGTCGGCGAGCCCCGTCCATTCACGGAGCGGCCTCCCTTCCGCGTCGAGAAGGATGAGCGTGTAGAGGACGGCCTCCGGGAAGCGGAACCACGTGAAGCGCGCGGGCGTCCCGCGAAGACCCGGCTCCGGAAAGTCGAGCTTCACGTAGCCTTGCATCGTCATCTCCTCCGCGTCCGGAGGGGACGGAAGGGGCGGCGGGGGCGGCGCCTCGCGAACGACCGCGGGAGGACGGCTCGCCGGATCCGAGCCCGCCCTCGGCCGGGCCGCCCCGCAGGCGGCGAGAACGAGACACGCGAGACCGAGCCCAACCCAGCAAGCCGATCGATCGAGAGCTCTCATCGTTTGCCGATCCTCCCCCTCGGTGTTTCTTCACCGTCCGCCGCATGATCCCGGAAACCCGTCGGATGGTCAAGCGATCCTCTCTCCGCGCCGAACCTAGGGAGCGGGGAGAGAACGATGGCCGCACGGGACGAGGTCGCGATTCGAGCGAACGAGATGCTCCGCCGCCGCGGCGATTCGGCGGACGGCGAGGAGATCGTTCGCATCGGAAGGGCGTTCGCGGCGTGGATCGCGGCCGGGCGCCAAGCCGGCCCGCCTCCCCGAGTCGCGGTCGCGGCCGACGCGAGGCCGAGCTCGGCGGGGCTTCGGGAAGCGCTCGTCCGCGGGCTCGCCTCCTCCGGCCTCCCGGTCGCGGATCTCGGCTACGCGCCTCCGGCGGTCCTGCTCGCGTCGATGCGGCGCCTTCGTCTCGACGCCGGGCTCGCCATCACCGGCGGCCACCGGCCGCTCGATTGGAACGGCGTCCGCTTCTACCTCCGCGAGCGCCCTCTCGCGGAGAATGAGACGCGGGAGATCCTGCGGAACGCGCGCGGCCTCCCCGACGCGCGTCTTCTCCCGCTCCGCGGTCCCGTTACCGGTCTCGACATGATTCCCGACTACATCCGCGGGCTCGAACGGACGTTCGCGCCGCTCCGTGAACGATTGAGACATCAAACGATCCGCGCGGTCGTCGCTGGATGCCACGGGATCGTCTCGCTCACCGCGCCCCACGTTCTCTCCAGGATCGGCTGCCGCGTCTTCCGCCTCGGCTGCACGCTCGAACGCCGCGCGGAGAGCGCCGTCCCCAATCCCTCCGATCCGGCGCTCCTTCGCGCGGTTGGTCTTACCGTCCGCGCCTCGGGATCGGACCTCGGGCTCGCTTTGGGCGGCGACGGGGAGCGCTTCCGTGTGGTGGATCAGGAGGGGCGCGCGGTCCCGCCCGACCACCTCTTCGCCCTGCTCGCGGCCGACGCGATCGCCCCGGTTCCCGGCGCCGCCGTCGCGTGCGATCTTCGGATGAGCGACCTCGTGGACGAAACCATCGAGGCGTGGGGCGGGCGGGTCGTGCTCGCGCGTCCCGGCGAGGCGGTCTCGCTGGACACACCGCGCACGAGAGAGGTTCTCCTCGGCGGAGAGATCGAGGGGACGGTCACCTTCCGCGATCAAGACGCGGCGCCCGCGGACGGAACCTACGCCGCCCTCCGCCTCATCGACATCCTCGCCCGCCGGCGGGAGGAGGCGGAGCGCCCGCTCCCCCTTCGGGGAATCCTGCCTCCTGAGCGCCTCCGCTCCCCGGACCTCGACTGGGGAACGACCCAAAACCCGTTGCATTTTCATGAGTTAGCTGAATCGATCCGGGCGCGAGCCCTCCGGGCCGAGGGGGTCCGGGGGGTCCACATCGAGCCCGGGTGCGCGGTTCGGGTCCGCACGAGGAACGGTTGGGGGGTCCTCTCCCGCTCCCCGGAGACCGGCCGCGTTCGGATGACCTACGAGGGAGGAACGGACGAAGGCTTTCACGAGATCGGCGCGCTCTTCCGGGAATCGCTCGGAATCGTCCCCGGAGGAGGAGACTGGGGCGAGGGTCTCTCCGCGTCCCTCGCGGGGGGCGCCGGCGCGGTCAAGACGGCGCTCCCGCGCGCCGATAACTAGAACATGAAGCAACCGACCCCCCGCGAGAGGAAGGCCCCGCAGAAGCCGGACCCCACCCGGGAGCATCTCGAGAAGCTCGCCCAACGGGAGACGACGTATTGGGTCTTCTCGTCGCTTCTCCTCGTCTTTCTTGCCACAACGGTCATCATCCAGTTCCTCACCGCCGGCGACTGGCTCCCCGACACCTTCTTCCTGAACGAGCAGTACCGCCGCACTCTCTCGGTCGGTCTTCCCGGTCTCGTGATCGTCTTCTGCCTCTACATCACCGCGAAACGGCGAGAGATCAGCCGGCTGAAGATCACGCTCTACGACCAGAAGACACTTCTCGACCGTCTCGAGGAGAGGCGGCGCGAGCTCGAGAGGGCGCTCGCCGAGCTCCGCCGCGTGAGCACGCTGAAGGACAACCTCCTCTCGACGGTCTCCCACGAGCTCAAGAACCCGCTCGCCTCGATCCACTCCGTCGCGCAGATCCTGATGAACTACAGCGACAAGGACATGGAGTCGCGCGATCGCTTCTATCAGCTCATTCACACCGAAACGAAACGCCTCTCGAACCTCGTCGGAAACCTGCTCGATCTCGCCAAGATCGAGTCGGGGAGGATCGTTTGGGATCTGTCGGCCGAGAAACCCGAGGAGGTGGTCCGCTCCGCGCTCGCCGTCTCGGGAGTCCTCGCGCAGGAAAAGAAGATCGGCCTCCGAGAGGAAATCGCGCCGGGCCTTCCCGAGCTCCTCGTCGACCGGGACCGAATCATTCAGGTCTTAACAAATCTCATCGGAAACGCGATCAAGTTTACTCCCGAGGGAGGAACGATCACGGTGAGCGCGCGCTCCGCGGCCGACAAGGGGAAGAAGTTCGTGCGCTTCTCGATCCGCGACACCGGCCCCGGAGTATCTCCCGACCAGAGAGAGCGCATCTTCGAGTGGTTCCACCAGGCGCCGCCGCCCGACGGAAGAAAGGTCGAGGGGACCGGGCTCGGCCTCGCGATCTCGCGCGAGATCGTCCACCACTTCGGAGGGCGGATCTGGGTGGAGAGCAAACCGAGGCACGGGAGCGAGTTCATCTTCACGATTCCGGTCCCGGCGCGGGTCCACGCGCCCGCTCGGCCGGAGGCGGTCGCCGGACCCAAGTAGACCCCTTCGCTTCTCTCATTCGACGCATGAACACGCGCCGCGCCCGCAAGCGGACCCGGCGGCACGCGTCTTGACAGGCTCGTCCTTCGCCGATAGGTTCATCCGGCATCGCGGCGGCGGAGGTGGCTTTGTTCGCGGACGACCCGTTCGGAAGGCTCGACTATCGGCGCTTCGTTGCGTGGGGTCCCCGCATCGAGCGGGAGATGCCTTTCTTCCTCGAGACTTTCGGGGAGCCGTCGCGCCTCCCGCTTCTCGACATCGGGTGCGGGACGGGAGAGCACGCCGCGGCGCTCGCGGAGAAGGGCTATGCGCTCGTCGGGGTCGATCGCTCCCCCGCGATGATCGAGAAGGCGCACAAAGCGCACGCGAATCCGCGCTTCGTTCTCGGCGAGATGGCCCGGCTTCCCTTCCGAGGAAGAGGCGTTCTCGGCGGCGCGTACTGCCTCGGTAACACGCTCGTGAATCTTTTAGACGACAAGGATCTGGCGGCGCTCTTCGGTTCGCTCCGCGGGCTCCTCGCTCCCGGCGCGCCGCTTCTCATCCAGATCGTGAACTACCGCCGAATCCTCGAGAAGAACGTGCGCCACCTCCCGCTCAACTTTCGAACGAGCGAAGACGGAGAGACGCTCTACCTTCGCTTGCTCGACCCGATCGATGAAAGGCGCATCCGCTTCGAGATGCTCACGATCGAAAGGCGTCCGCCGGACGGCGAGAGCCGGATCGTGCAGACGTCCTCCACGCTCCTCCGGCCTCTTCGAGACGACGAGCTCACCGCGCTCCTCGAGCGGGCCGGCTTCGCGTCGGTCCGTCTCTTCGGCTCCTATCGCCCCGACTCTTACGAACCTCTGGAATCGCACGATCTCATCGCCGTCGTGCGGTGACCCACGAGGGGGATCGGGACACCTACGGCCTGACCGTCGGGCCCGAAGGGAACGTGAACGGCGGGTCCGATGACCGAGCCACGCGCCGGTGGGGTTCAAAACGGAAAGCCGGAGCCGGGGGGCAGGGCTCGCTTGCTCAAACATGCCGCGCGCGGCGCGCGGCAACTCGCCGCTCTGCCCTACCCCCCGTCTCCGGAGCAAGACAGACCTCGTCGTATGGCACCCGCCGTCCGACAACGCGACCACGCGCGGGTGGCGGCCACGGGCGCCCGCTCGCGCGCAGGCCACCAAGTGCGTAGGCGCGACTGGCCGGAGCGCGAGCGGGCTGTGGCCGTCAGGACCCGCGCGTCCTGCGACTGGCGAGCATCGAGCGGACAGCCGCGGGCAGGCCTCGCCGTCCGACGTCCGACAACGCATCCACGCGCAGGTGGCGGCGATGCAAGCGGAAGGCTCCGGGGATGGGGGTGAGGCTCAGCGGCGAGTTGCCGCGCGGGCCGCACCGACCGGTGCAGACGGGACAGCTGGGCATTGGACCTGGCCCGCGTGGCATGTTTGAGCAAGCGAGCCTCACCCCCGGCCCCGGAGCGAGACCGGTTCCGTCGTCCGGGGCCCGCCGTCCGATGACTTCCGGTGGACACTCTTTCTTATGATACTCCGGCCCGTATCGCCCGCGCGGCTCCTTTCGCCTATACTCTCGAAGAGGAACCCGAAACGACCCTTCCCGAGGAGGTCTCTCTTATGCGCCCCTACGTGAAGCTTCTCGTCCTCGCCGCTGTCCTTCTTTCGGCCGGCATCGCCCGCGCTGGAGAAGGAACGATCACCCTCTTCCACACGAACGACCTTCACGCGCGGTACGCGCCCGAGAAGATCGGCCGCGAAGGAGAGCAGGCGCTCGTCGGCGGCTTCACCGCGATCGAGGCGGCTCTCCGGAGAGAGCGGGAAACCGCGCCCCATTCCCTTTACCTCGATGCCGGGGATTTCATGACCGGCACCCCTCTTTCCGACATCGAATATCAAGGTGCGAAGGGGGGCGCGATCGTCGCCTTCTACAATCTTGTCGGCCTCGACGCGCAGGTCCTCGGGAACCACGAGTTCGATCAGACCCTCGAGAACCTGGACGCACTCCTTTCACGCGCGAAGTACCAGGTCCTCGCGGCGAACCTCCGCCGCTCGGACGGAAGCCTCTACACCGGAAAAGCGTACGAGATCCTCACGGTCGGCGAGGTCCGCGTCGGCGTCATCGGGATCACGATCGACGAGCTCCCCTCGCTCACGAGCGCCGAGAACCGAAGCCGAATCGAGATCGAACCAGGCATCGAGACGCTTCGCGACCTCCTTCCCGAGGTGGATGAACAGAGCGATCTCATCGTCGCCCTCTCCCACGAGGGGATCGAGAAAGACCGAGAGATCGCGCGCGCCGTGGAGGGGATCGACATCATCGTCGGGGGCCACAGCCACACGCGCCTCGACCAGGGCGAGTGGGTGAACCGGGTCCTGATCCTTCAAGCAGGAAGCAACGGACAGTGGCTCGGCCGCGCGGACCTCGACGTCCGCGGAGACTCCCTCGCGAGCGCCGAATGCCGCCTCGTCCGGACCGACGCGAAGGGAGCGGAGGCCTCGGAGGATCTCGGAGATCTCATCCAGATGTTCCGGACGCGGATCGAGAAAGAGTACGGCGCGGTGATCGCCGAGGCGCGCGCCGAGCTCGGCCGGTGCTATTTCTGCGAGAGCGACCTCGGGAACTGGGTGACCGACCGCCTGCGCGAGACGACCGGCGCCGACGTCGCGCTTCTCAACAGCGGCGGAATCCGAAAGGACATCGCCCGCGGCCCGGTCACGAAGCTCGACCTCTTCGAGGTGCTCCCCTTCTGGAACGGGATCTCGGTCTTCACGTGCACGGGCGAGGAGCTTCGCACGATCGCGCTCACGAACGCGATCGCCGAGGCGGAAGAGATTCACGGCATCCTTCAGGTCTCCGGCCTCACCTACTCCTGGTGGAAGAGCCCCGAAGGGATCCAGATCCACACGGCTCTCGTCGACGGGAAGCCGGTCGATCCGGCGAAGACCTACACGGTCGCGAGCGTCGACTTCGTCGCGGAAAGCAACCCGGAGAAGTACCTCGGCTTCGTCCCGAGCGACCTCGAGAACCTCGGCGTCACCCTCACCACCCGCGTGATGGAAGCCGCCGAACGCCTCGGCGTCATCGAAGCCCCCCAGGAAGACCGCATCCAGCGGGTCGAGATCGACTTCGCGGCGCCGAAGGGGAGGTAGGCAATCGCACCTCTGAGATCCCGTCCGAGCACTCTTGTCCGAAAGGCTAACCCATTCTCATGAACCGAGCCGGCGCCGGCCCGCTGTGAGGCGAACTGCCGAGCCAGCACTGAGTCGAGCTCCCCGATTCCGCAGTCGGAGTCACTTCGCAGCAGAACAACTCGGCGCCGATGCTGTTGTCGTACACCGACACCCCCTTGATGGGCACCGGCGCTTCGACCCCGAGATACGCGTGCGATCGGGTCATCGCGAGGCAGGCAAGATGCCCGAGCCGATGGAGCAGGACCCCACAGAGGATCGCGTGGTCCTCGCAGTCGCCTCGCTTCTCGACCAGCGTCTCTACGGGGTACCTCGGGTACTCACGCCCGTATTCTTCATCATCGGAAGCATAAGGGATGCTGCGCGTGAAGGCCATCACCAGATGGATCTCGTCGAGTGCGTCGAAGCCGTTTTGTTCGACAATCCCTCGGATCCTCGCGACCAACGGATTGACCACATCGTCGCTCAGCTCCTCGTTCGCGAACCGAACGTAATCCTCATCGGAAGCAACATCGTGCGACCTGTTTCTGTATTCATCGTAGATCGATCGGGGGATCTTCAACCTCAATCGGAATCGATGGATCCTTCCGGTCTTCAAGTAGGGCTCCTCATTGAAGAGCCAGGAGAACGTTCTGTAGTAGTGGTCGGCGTCCTCGGCATCGTCCGGACCAGACGGCTCGTGCTCATCGGCGGACGTGGTGAAGAGCTCAGGTGTCGGAGGCGCAGGCGCAGGCCGTGGGCTCGGAAT